>JAYTMW010000786.1:0-10171 GCA_043728105.1 Saprospiraceae bacterium
AGAATTACATTACGATTGATATTGGCTAAAATGACATCAAAACTGACGGATGTTATGGCATCAAGTGTGCCATGAAAAGGAATGACGTTTTGGACATGATTGATAGCACAATTTTCAATGGTGTTTTCAAAAGATGGTAATTCAATATCTACCGCTTCTATGGTAGAAGCCTTCAATTTTGAAGCCAAAATTGCCAAAATGCCCGTCCCGCACCCATAATCCAATACTTTTTTATCCATAAAATCAACATCACGCATCATTTGCATCATCATATATGTGGTTGCATGATGCCCCGTTCCGAATGCCATTTTCGGATTTATGGTCAATTCAAACTGCACATTTGGGTTATGCGGATGAAAATCGGCTCTCAAATAAACGAAGTCATCAACTTCGATGGGTTCAAAGTTTGATTCCCACAATTCATTCCAATTTTGATAAGGGATAAACTCTTTTTGATACACAAAATTAAATTCGGTTGACAACTCAACCAATTGATTTTCAATGTCTTGTGTCAAATCGGATTCTGAAATATAGGCTTTCAAACCTTCTTCCGTTTCCTCAAAGGTATTAAATGGCATTTCCCCTAACACGGCTGCCAAAATATCGTTTTGTTCCTCCGAATATTCTAAGGGAACGATGTCAAACACGTAGTAATTCATTTTTTAGTCGTTTAATTGAGTTGCTTGTCGAAAGTAATATTTGCTAAAACCGCTTATGCTTTTTAAAAAAACTACATTTGCTGAATGTATCGGCGAATTCATTCGCCGTTGATGATTTACTTTTCGCAAACTTAGTCTGTTTTATGAAGTTACTGATAAGAATTGGTGTTTTTTTAGCAATTGTTGCCGCAATTGCTTTCGTTAAGATAAAATATTTGACAAATACTGAGGGGGTCGCTCCGCCGCCTCAAACCGCTGGCGGCAAAGGTAACACACCTGCAATGGGCGTAAATGGATATGTGATTCGGGTTGAAAAACTCGATAATAAAATCTTTGCAACGGGTACTGCAATGGCCTCCGAAATTGTGGATTTGAAACCCGAAGTGGCTGGCAAAATTGTTCAAATGAACATTCAAGAAGGCAAAAACGTTTCAAAAGGGCAACTTTTGATTAAACTCAATGATGCTGACCTTCAAGCCCAACTGAAAAAACTGTATGCTCAATTGAAGCTCACGGAACAAAGTGAGCAGCGTTTGAAAAAGCTCTTAGACATCAAAGGCATTTCTCAAGATGAGTATGATGTCATCATTAACCAGATGAATAACATTCAAGCGGATGTGGAGTTTACGAAGGCTCAAATTGATAAAACGGAATTGAGAGCTCCTCTTTCGGGTATGATTGGTTTGAGAAGCGTCAGCTATGGTTCATACATCAATGCTCAAAGTCAAATTGCAACCATTCAAGCCATTAATCCAATTAAAATTGATTTTATGATTCCTGAAAAATACGTCAATGCCGTCCGTATAGGCGACAATATTACGTTTTCTACTGAGGGGTCCGCTGAAAAATTTAATGGAAATGTGTATGCCACTGAAAATCAAATTGACCCAGTTTCACGTACACTAAAATTAAGAGCCACAGCTTCAAATCCAAGTGGCAAACTCAAACCAGGTTCATTTGTAAAGGTGAATTTTAGTTTAAAAGAAATAGATAATGCCTTGATGATACCGACAGAAGCGATGATTCCAATCTTAAAAGGACAACAAGTTTTTGTTTCGAGAAATGGTATTGCATTGCCTGTCAGCATAGAAGTAGGTGTAAGGACAGATACAAAGATTCAAGTATTAGGTGGGGTACAGGTAGGAGACACAATAATAACAAGTGGTTTGATGGGCTTGAAACCCAACACAAAAGTAAAGTTTAATACAGTTCTGTAGCAGCGGACCTGCCTACCGCAAGCAGGTTTATCCGACGAAGACTATAAATCATTGATAATCAACGATTTAAGTTAAAAATACTGAGGGGGGGCAATCTCATAATTTAAAAATAAATAAAAATGAGTAGTTTATCATCTATAAGCATAAAACGTCCCGTATTAGCCATTGTGATGAACTTGGTTATCTTGCTTTTTGGGGTCATTGGGTTTCAATCTCTTGGTGTGCGTGAGTTTCCGAGCATTGACCCACCCGTCATTACGGTACGCACGAGCTACACGGGAGCGAATGCTGAAATTATTGAAACGCAAATTACGGAGCCACTCGAAAAAGCGTTGAATAGTGTGCCAGGCATTCGCACGGTCAGTTCGGCGAGCAACCAAGGTACGTCCATGATTACCGTAGAGTTTGACATCAGTAGCAATCTCGAAACGGCCGCCAATGACGTGCGTGATAAAGTTGGTCAAGCTGTTCGTTTGTTACCACAAGATATTGATGGGCCACCCACTGTCCAAAAAGCCGATGCGAACAGTGACAATATAATTAGCATGACCGTTGAAAGTGATACCAAAAATATTTTGGAACTATCAGATTTTGCTGAAAACGTGTTAGGGGAAAGGGTGCAAACGATTCCTGACGTAGCGTCCATTATGATTTGGGGGCAAAAAAAGTTTGCCATGCGTCTTTGGTTAGACCCACAACGTTTAGCAGCTTATAAACTCACACCTTTGGACGTAAAACAAGCCCTCGACCGTGAAAATGTAGAATTGCCTTCGGGTAAAATCATGGGTAATACTTCTGAATTGACCGTAAAAACGGTTGGAAAACTCAAAACAATTTCAGATTTTGAAGAACTCATTATAAAAGAAGATGCCAGCGGTACGATAAGATTTAAGGATATTGGTAAGGCAGAATTAGGTGCTGAAAACGAGGACACGGTCATGCGTATGAATGGGAAAACCGCAGTAGGCGTTGCATTAGTCCCTCAACCAGGCGCAAACGTCATCAAAATAGCGGATGAGTTTTATAAAAGAGTTGATAAATTGAAAACCGAAATACCCGCTGATGTAAAATTGGTTGTGGGGGTTGACAAAACAAAATTTATCAGAAAGTCAATATCAGAAGTAAAAGAGACCATTTTTATAGCCATAGGTTTAGTAATTCTTATTATATTTTTATTTTTTAGAGACTGGACAATCGCTATTCGCCCGCTTATTGATATTCCTGTTTCACTTGTCGGCGCATTTTTCATCATGTATGTGATGGGTTATTCAATCAATGTTTTGAGTCTTTTGGCTATTGTTTTGGCTACGGGTTTGGTCGTTGATGACGGTATTGTGGTAACCGAAAATATTTATAAAAAAGTGGAAGAAGGAATGGATCCCATTCAAGCCGCATTTAAAGGATCACGAGAGATATTTTTTGCGGTCATTTCCACCTCCGTAACCTTGGCGGCAGTTTTTTTACCCGTCATTTTTATGGAGGGCTTTGTCGGGCGATTGTTTCAAGAGTTTGGGGTTGTTTTAGCGGGTTCAGTTTTGATTTCAGCTTTTGTATCACTCACTTTAACCCCCATGCTCAACGCTTATTTATTGCGCAAAGGGCAAAAGAAAACGTGGTTTTATACCGTCACTGAGCCTTTTTTCAGAGCCGTTGAAGATAATTACCGATCAAGATTAAATGGTTTTATGAAAACAAAATGGCTCGCTTTTCCCATCTTTTTAATCATGGGCGTAGGTATTTGGTATTTTAATAAAACCCTACAAACCGAATTAGCACCCTTAGAAGATAGAAGTTGGATGCGTTTTGTCATAACGGCTCCCGAAGGTGCAACTTTTGAATACACGGATAAATATATCAATAAAGTCGTTGAATATTTGAACGATTCTGTACCCGAAAAACGCCTTATGATTTCCATGACAGCACCCGGTTTTATGGGTACAGGTAGTGGCAATACGGGTATGATTCGTTTAATGTTGAAAGACCCCGATGAACGAAAACGCAGCCAACAAGAGATAGCCACTAAGTTAACGGCTACCATGAAGAAATTCAACGAAGCTAAGAGTTTCGTGCTTCAAGAACAAACCATTTCAACGGGTGGCTTTGGTAGTTTGCCTGTTCAGTTTGTAATTCAAGCACCAAATTTTGATAAACTCATTGATAAATTGCCAAAATTTATGGAGGAGGCTGGAAAAAGCCCTGTTTTTGCTAACGTGGATGTCAATTTAAAATTTAATAAACCTGAATTATACATCAATATTGACCGTGAAAAAGCCCGTTCTTTGGACGTAAATGTGATAGATGTTGCTCAAACGTTGCAGTTGTCGCTCAGTGGTTTGCGATACGGTTATTTTAATATGAGTGGTAAACAGTATCAAATTATAGGGCAAGTGGATAGGGCAAATCGAGATGAACCATTAGACATGAAATCCATGTATGTGCGTAATCGTAAAGGCGATTTAGTTCAGTTGGACAATATCGTAAAAGTAGAAGAACGCTCGAATCCACCTCAATTATACCACTATAATCGCTACAAATCAGCAACCGTTTCAGCGGGTCTTGCCCCTGGTAGAACTATGGGAGACGGTATTGCCGTAATGAATGAAGTCGCAAAAAAAACCTTAGATGAATCTTTCTCAACCGAATTGACGGGCTCTTCAAGGGATTTTGCTGAAAGTTCAAGCAATACAGCTTTTGCTTTTATCTTGGCTTTGCTTTTAGTTTATCTTATTTTGGCGGCTCAATTTGAAAGTTTTATAGACCCTTTTATAATCATGTTGACCGTGCCATTGGCATTGGGTGGTGCATTATTTTCGCTTTGGTATTTCAATCAAACGTTGAATATTTTCTCTGAAATAGGCATCATCATGCTTGTCGGTTTGGTGACTAAAAATGGTATTTTGATTGTCGAATTTGCTAATCAATTGAGAGATCAAGGGATGCCAAAAAAGGAAGCCATAGTAGAAGCCGCTGTTTCTCGTTTTCGACCAATTGTAATGACTTCATTGGCAACCATGTTGGGTGCGTTGCCTATCGCTTTGGCTTTGGGTGCGGGGTCGAAAAGTCGTATGGGTATGGGCATTGTTATCATCGGCGGGCTATTGTTTTCGTTGACTTTGACGCTGTATGTCATTCCTGCGATGTATGCGTATTTGGCACGGAAGCATAAAGTTGTGGTTGAAGAGGAAGAGATTATTGAAGAAAGAGTCTTAGATACTGAGGGGGTAGCATAGAAAAGGAAATTTATTCCAAACTATTTTGGTCTATCACCCAACCTTTTTTAGTGAAAAAATAGTCTTTATAGTTAAGAAATTTAGTCACTAAAAAATGAATTTATGAAAAAGACAACAATGATTTTATGTCTATTACTACTTATTTTATCTTGTAAAAAAGATACAACTCCTTTGAGAAGTGACGCACCAGAATGTGTCAAAAACATAATTTTAGATCTTCAAGGAAGAACTGTGAAAAAGTGGACGGATGGTTCTTCATTTTATTGGTCTGTTGACAATAATGGAAATATAGCAATTGATGCTCAATTTATCTATTACCTAAACCTGCAATGTGATACGGTTTGCAGAATTTGTTTTTGTCCAAGTAATTGTAAAATAGATATTACTAAATTGACAGAAGTTAAGTAATTGATTATTAATGTTTTATAAATAATTAAAATAATTATCAGTGAAAAATTTAATTATAACAATATTTGTATTTATTTTTTTTGCTTGTCAAAAAGAGTATAATAGTTCTATTTGTATCGCATCGAAAATTAGTCAATTTAAACGAGATGCGGTTAAATTCAATTATCCATTTGCTATTTTTCAAACTGAATTTCAAGGAGAAACGATTTTTCATTTTAATGACAACCAAGGGAATTATTATTTAAGAGAAAATTGTGATACTATGTTTTATTGCAAACATAACTATGATTGCACTTTTCCAAAATTTTCAAAAACACGTAGGCTCATTTGGAGAGAATGAATTTTTGGGGTCATCTACATATTGCATTTAAAAATATTTACAAATATACCCCCTCAGTATTTGCATATATCACAATAAAGAAATTCCTTTACAGCATAATTCTAACAAAAGATTCTATTTATTCTTTAATAATTCAATTCATTCTGATCATGATGATTCAAAATACAAATTGGTGGTGGCAAGCTCGAACTCTCGAAGGGTTGAAGTAACACCGTTATTTTGTAAATGAATTTAGCTATAAATTATTTTCAAAAAATCAAAACGGCTTGTTGGTTCGACCCAACAAGCCGTTTTTGCGTACAAAAATATTCAAGCTACGAATTTTGCGTATTTACGTATTTTAGATTTTCAATTACAAAATTCGTAAATTCGTAAATTCGCAAAATTTGTAGCTCTAATTAACTCAATTCGTTTATGGAAATCAGACAAGCAAATCTATCAGACCTTGAAGCTATTTTAAAACTTCAAGAAAAGTACCACGTAAGCAACTTGACCGAAGCGGAAAAACTTGAAAAAGGCTTCGTGACCATGCGGGTAAGTGTGGAGCAATTTACGTATTTAATCAACGAAAAAGGTGTATTTATCGCCCTTTTTGACGGTAATTTAGCCGCTTACGCCCTCACAAGCCCGTGGGATTATTTCCGTCAATGGCCCATTATTCAACGCATGGAGGAAATTTTGCCGACTTTGAAACATGAGGGAAAAGAAATTACGGTCGAAAATTCTTTTCAATATGGGCCCGTTTGCATTGATGAAGCCTATCGTGGACGCAGTATTTTGACGCATTTATTTACGGCGATTCAAAAGGTATATCAACCTCAATTTGAATATGCGGTGACTTTTATCAACCAAATAAATGTGCTATCGTCCCACGCACACGCCCGTAAGACCCCCCTCAGTATTGTGGGCACTTTTGACTTCAACAACAACCATTATAACGCCTTAGCGGCAACCACCGTGTAGCGGCGGATTTATCCGACCTGTGCGATTAAAAATGTTCGGCAACATCTATCATCTTGAAACCACCGATTTTAATCGGTGGGTAAAGAATTACCACGAAACACATCTATCTTCTATTCAAAAACATCACATATTGTGTACGTAGATGTGATGTTTTTAAAAAGAAGATAGATGTGGGTACAGCTAATTTATTACCCACAGATTAAAATCGGTGGTTTCAAGATGATAGATGTTTTTAATCGCACAGGTCGGATTTATCCGCCGAATGTGATATAACTCATTGATTATCAAGACATTCGGCGGATAAATCCGCCGCTGCATAGTGTCCATAAATTCGTAATTTTTAATTCAAAAATATGTCAGTTTCTGTAAAAACAAAATTAAAAACCCTCGTCAAAAAGCAACTTGCGGACACCCATACGCCCGTGAGTATTTACCTAAAAGTACGAGATAAATACACCGAATCGTGCCTTTTGGAATCAACCGATTTTCGGTCGGTCGAGAACTGTTTTTCGTTCATCGCCATTGAACCCATTGCTCGCTTTATGGTTCAAAATAGTGTCGTGACGGAGACATTTATGGACGGCTCGAAAAACGTGCAAACCGTTGATAATCAACGAGTTGTACCAATGTTTAAGACCTTTATTGGTCAATTTGAAATAGAAGGAGGCCCCTCAGTATTTTCAGTCACAAACGGCTTTTTTGGTCACACTGCTTACGATGCGGTGCAATATTTTGATACCATAAAGTTTGATAAATCGAAACGCAAAGTGGACTTGCCAGATATGCACTATGCGTTGTATCGTTTCGTGATTGCGATAAATCATTTTAAAGACGAAATGACCATTTTGGAAAATATTCCCGATGGACAAACGAGCGAAATGGCACGTTTGGAAACCATTTTGAATACCCAAAATGTTCCAACATTTAGTTTTAAAATGAACGGTACAGAAACGTCGAATTTGACGGATGAAGAATATGTGAAACACATAACGCTCGGCAAACACCATTGTCAAATTGGGGATGTGTTCCAAATTGTGCCGTCTCGTAATTTTGCGCAACCGTATTTGGGCGACGATTTTCAAGTGTATA
Source organism: Saprospiraceae bacterium (assembly GCA_043728105.1). GTDB lineage: Bacteria > Bacteroidota > Bacteroidia > Chitinophagales > Saprospiraceae > JAAFJT01. The sequence goes on from JAYTMW010000786.1 coordinate 7,907, forward strand.
GAACACTTCGGAGCATCAATCCGTCGCCGTATTTATTTTATTTTGATTACGGTTCTTACAAAATTTTCGGTTCTTCACCCGAGCAACAATTGGTTATAAAAAACCGTATTGCGAGCGTGAATCCGATTGCAGGTACGTATAAACGCACGGGCGACGACGAAACGGATGCACAAGCCGCAAAGGATTTGGCACAAGACCCAAAAGAAAATTCGGAACACATTATGCTCGTAGATTTAGCTCGAAACGACCTCGGAAAACATTGTAAGTCGGTGAAAGTCAAGGAGTTACGTGATATTCAGTTTTTCAGTCACGTCATTCACATCGTATCAAAAGTGGAAGGCGAGTTGCGGGATGATGTGAACGCCATTGATGTTTTTGCCGACACTTTTCCTGCGGGAACGCTTTCGGGCGCACCCAAATACAAGGCGATGCAAATCATTGATTCTTTTGAAAATCAGAACCGCCATTTCTACGGCGGCGGCATCGGTTTCATTGGTTTCAACGGCGATTTGACCCATGCGATTGTGATACGCTCTTTCCTCTCTCGTGACAATGTTTTGTATCGTCAAGCGGGGTGTGGCGTGGTGGTTTCGAGTGTGGAGGAAACGGAATTGCAGGAAGTGCAGCATAAATTGGGGGCTTTGCGGTTGGCTTTGGTTGAGGCGGAGAAAATTTAATTAAAATACATTTTGTTTATATTTGTCAACTTTTAAAAGTTGACAAATCTGGATACTACAAAATATTTAACATGAAAAAAAGGTTAAGAAAAAAGTTACACAAAGGCGAATTTCAAGAATTTGGTTTTGAAATTTTGATTCATTTTCAGCAAACTATAACATTTGAAAAAAAGGAAATTTTTTTCGATGATTTTATAGAATTGATTGAAGAACTCAACCTTTTATTTGGCGGAGGTGGGTCTAAATTAAAAATGGAAGGATTCATAACGGCTGAAAAAGGGAGTGTAACTAATTTACATGAAAATAAAATTTCATCTTGGTTAGAATCAAAAAGTGATATAATTGAATCTTTTAAAATAGAAAAAAAAGATGCTTGGAATGGGGATTATTGAAAATATAAAAAATCTATCGGTGAAAGTTACCCCCTCAGTATTTAATACGAAATTCATAAACCATTCAAAATCAATAAGTTATGAAAGTTTTATTATTAATTTTATTACTTTTTTTTTCTTGTAAAAACAAAGATAAATCAGAAAATAAAGACGTAAAAAATCCTCAAAAGACTATTAAAAATGCTGATATTGATTTTAACAAACTGAAATTGAATGGTGTTTTATTCTTTGAAAATAAGACCTCTGATTGTAATAAAATTTTAGGCAAACCCATTGAAACTATTAAAATAGTTTATGGGGAATCATGTGGTTTGAATTGGGAAAATGCGGATTTTGAAACTTATTATAAGGGCTTAAAATGTGAACAGTACAAAGATTCAAGTTGCATAAAATACATAAATTTTAAAAATAATCCCGACTTATTCGTTAATTATGAGACTCTAAAATTTTCAAATAGTACAAGTCTTGACGATATGAAATTAAGGTATCCTAACATTAAATCTTATTCTGTTTTCGACAATGGAACGGCGTTTTCACTTAGTTTAGGAGATGGGGTTGATGATAAAATTATATTGATATTTAGAAACGATAAATTAGTAGAATTCAATTATTCTATTCCTTGTTAAACCATTCACAATCAACAAGTTATGGTAAAATTCCTAAAACTAACAGACGCTGCCGCCCTACAAAAAACGGCAAAATACACATTTTACAGACCGTCAGAAAGAGTCATGTCAAAGCTCAAAAAAGGCAATCTTGTTAAACTTGTTTTTGAAATAACAGGTTTAGAATCCAATGATTTATTGGAAACGTTGCCGAGTGCGGAGCGCATGTGGGTCATCATAACGGAGCGTAATGGCGATAAATTTAAAGGCACTTTGGACAATGATCCGTACAAAATACAGGATTTGAAGGCAGGCGATATTGTCGAATTTGAAACCAAACACATCATTCAATCTGATATTGAAGAAATGGAGTTTGATATAGTTGAAAAATACAGTGCTTTTTGTATTGTTTCCAATAAAATAATAAAAGACAATCAGCACATCGGCTTATTGTATCGAAGCGAACCTATGAAATTGGATAACGGTAAAACGGATAGTGGTTGGTGTTTTATGTCTGGAAATGAATCTGATGCGTACACAAACGACCCCGAAAATTTTACGTTTACAACCATAGGAAAAATCCTCAATCTC
>JAYTMW010000787.1:0-32705 GCA_043728105.1 Saprospiraceae bacterium
CAACAACTTATACGGTGGTGGCTACTCGAACATCGGGGGGGTGTATTTCAAACATGACGGGTAATGCGGTGGTATCTATAAATGCTTTGCCAACACCTCCAACAGCATCTACACCGCAAAATTTTTGTTTAAATGGCACTGTAACCAACCTAACCGCTACAGGTACAAACATAAAATGGTATGATGCCTCAACGGGTGGTGCAGCGTTGGCTTCTACAACTGCTTTGGTCACTGGTACGACTTATTATGCTTCCCAAACGAATGCTAATGGTTGTGAAAGTAATAGAACAGATGTGGTGGTAACCATTGTTGATTGCAACAACATTCACACAGGAACAGTAGATTGTTACACCATCACTTTAACAAATGTACAAGGTAATTCGTGGTTCAATTTTGTTTCACCGTTAGGTATCATTGCTTCGCTCAATCCAAATGGTATGGATTTAGGTACTGTTACGGTCGAAGTAAGTGATGCAAGTGGTACAGTGACATTTAACCGCAAAAAGTTCTTAGGAAGAAGCGTCAATTTTATGAGTTCTAATTTTGTAAGTGGCACTACTATGTCAAGCTATTATTCCCTACGTCTTTACTACATGGATTCTGAACTCACAGAATACAACATCGCTACAAATGGTAGTTACACACTTCCAGATTTCAACATGATGTGGGAACAAGGTGGCACAGGTTGTTCGTTACCGACTTATGGTGGAAATTCAAACGGCATGGTTGATAAAGCTAATATTGTACAAGCGGAATATGGTACAAGCAACAACGGTTTTTATCTACAATTACCACTCGACCATTTCACGATTTTTGCCGCTACTACAAGTACCAACACATCGTTGCCGCTTGATTTGGTATCATTCAATGGGTATGCAAAAAACAATAACAATATTTTAGAATGGCGCACGGCGGCAGAGCAAAACTTCAGTCACTTTGAATTACAACACAGTGTAAATGGTCTTGATTTTGAGTCAATGAGTCAAATTAAAGCAAAAGGTCAAGGTAGTGTATATGGTTTTACACATCAAAACCCAGTTGCCATGACGCATTATTATCGTTTAAAAATGTTGGATAACGACGGCTCATTTAAGTTTAGCCAAGTTATCAGCTTGAATAAAAACGAGACTAAATCTCTTAAAGTCTATCCAAACCCAGTAAAAAACAGTATCCAAATCGTCACATCTGATTACAACCAACCGATGCGTTTATACAGCATCAACGGTGCTTTGATGATGAGTCAAAATCAAACATCAGTACAGTTGGATATGAGTGCATTACCTACGGGTATGTATTTCTTACACGTAGGGTCGGATGTATTGAAGGTGATTAAAGAGTAATCCTGTATTTGGGTTACCCCCCTCAGTATTTTATACAAAAAAGCCTTGATAACGCATTTGTTATCAAGGCCTTTTTTGTTTCACTCCTTACATCAAGGTTTTACACCCAAAGGCTGCTTTGAAATGTTAACTGATTTGATTCATCATAAGTACGGTTAAATATTTCAGTTAATACTGAAGTGAAAGTGGTTTTCGGTTTTTATGTCTTGTCTCAATTGCCTCCATCTTCAGATGGGGAGTGAATGATTAATTTTTTTCAATTTTTCGCCCTCCATCTGAAGATGGCGGCAATTGAGACCTTGAATTAACAATCCGAAAACCACTTTCACTTTAGTATAATACACATACATACGGTACAATTACAATACATACCAAATTGACGGTATTTTAAAAGAATGATTTGACCATAAGATTTTATCGTTGTATTTTTAGCCAAAGGTATTTTCCAAAACAAACATCGTAACTCAATTTTATGTGCAAATTAACTTCAACTGTCGTCCTTTTGACGGCTTTCAGCCTATCCCTTTTTTCACAAGACACTGCTAATTACAAACGCCTTTACATGGGTAACGATACGCATGTTGACCTCATGTATAATGGTGATGAAGAAAAATGGAGCAAGCTCATTCTTGAAATGGCTGATTTTTACCTCGGCTTGGGCGAAAGTACTCAAAAAGAAGAGCCTCGAAAACAAAGCAAATGGAACTACGATTGTGCTTATTGGCTCTATGTTTTGGAAAAAAAGACACCCCCTCAGTATTTTGACCGCATTATTGCTCAATTGAAGAACCAACAAGCGAGCGTACCTTACAATTTTACGCTACCAATTTATGGTGCTTTCACGCCTGAAATGATTCTCCGAAGTTTTTATTATGGTGGTTATTTGGAACGCAAATTTGGCATTGACGTGGACATTGCAGTATGTCAAGAAAATGCAACTGTGCCTTTGGGTTTAGCTTCGCTTTGGGCGGGTTCGGGCGCAAAATACAGTTGGAAAGGCGTGTGTAATTGTGCATCTAAAACCAAAACCGTGGGGCATCGCCACAACGATATATATTGGTATCAAGGTTTGGACAGTAGCAAAATTTTGATGAAATGGTACTCAAGTGCGGGTTGGAATGCGGAGCTGGGTGGCTACGCTGAATTACTTGAACCAACCGTAGCGGTACAAATGATGGATACTTTGTGTGGGTCAAAACAGTATCCGTATCGAGTGGCGGCGGCGTTTGGAAAAGGCTGGGATAATATGGTGAATTATTCCTACGACATTCAATGGGGTGTCAATCACCGCACTCGACCCGGCACTAAGTTGTTCATTTCCAATGAGTTAGACTTTTTTAAAGACTTTGAACAAACGTATGGGAAAGCCATTCCGAGTCAAACCGCCGCTTACGGAAACGAGTGGGATTTGCTTCCTGCCACGTTGATGAATGTGACGGGCGGCATCCGTCGGGCAATGGAAAAACTCCGTGCGGCCGAAGCCTTAGCTGCTATTGTAGCAAGTGACAATCCGAATGTATTTGATCATCTTAAACCTCAAAAAGATGCTTTTATGTTCGCTCTTAGCACTATTTCAGTTCATGGTTGGACAACAGATGGACCCATTACCAAAAAGCAATTTACGGATTGGGCAAGGTTACAACAAAAAAATGTTGAGACTTATGTTGATGCTTTACATAATGAGGCGAGTAAAATTTTAGGTCAAAAAATTAAAACAGAAGCGGGTAAAACTCGGTTTTATGCTTTCAATCCCCTCAGTTGGGTGCGGTCTGATTTTGCTGATTTTGCCTATAATGGTTCAGAGAATATTTCTGTTAAAGACCTTACTTCTAACAAGATTGTTTCGCATCAATTTTATAAAAAAGACAATCAAAATATTTTACGCGTGTGGGTAACTGATATGCCTTCGATGGGTTATAAAACATTTGAAATCCAACAAGTTACAAATAAAAAATATGTCTCACGTCTTCGTTTTGATGGTAAAATTTTGGAAACGCCTTTTTATAAAATTACGGTAACAAAAGCGGGTGTTTTGACCTCAATTTTGGATAAAAAAACGGGAACAGAATACGTCAAACCCCTTGATAATAAATACGTCAATGACCTCGGAAGTGGTATATCTGACGTAAATAGTTTGATTAAAATTGAAAATGAAGGCGAAATTTCTATGACTCTTTTTTGCGAGACAACAAAACCCATAAAGCACATAAGCCGCATCACCGTTTATGCCAATAGTCCTCGGATTGACATTCAAAATGAGATAAAACAAAATTTCAATGACCCCATTTATGTGTCTTTTTCAATCAACGCAGACAACGCAGCCGTGCATCACGAAGAAATTGGGGCGGTGATTAAGGCAAAATATTTGGAAGAAGGCGGTCATTACGCCAAAGAAATGTCGAGAGTTGACCATTTATCTTTGAACCATTTTGCCGATGTTTCGAGTTCGCAAGGTCGTGGCGTTACCGTTTCAGTAGCGGACTGTTTGTTTATGAAATTGGGCAATAGTGAAGAACAAAAGTTGGATTCCAAATCACCACAAATCAATGTTTTGATTGGTGGGCAAATTGATAAAAATTATCGGTTGGGTATTGAAAACCAAGGAGGAGATAGCCTTTTTCAACAAAATTTTGCCCTTTTGCCTCATGCACAAGCCTATAATCAAACCCAAGCTATGAAATTTTCATTGGAACATCAAAACCCATTGATGGCATCAAAGGTGACAGGCGGCAATGATTTACCCGCTAACCAATATTCATATCTAAGTATCAATGACCCCTCAGTATTAGTATGGTCTCTGAAACCCTCCGAGACATCAGGTACAAGTTTACGGGTTTGGAATATGGGTGATAGCAAAATTATAAGTATTTCTTTTGATAAAAATATTCAAAAAGTGAGCGAAACAACGCACGTAGAGACGGTGGTGGGGCCCCTCAGTATTTTGGATAAAAAAGTAAATCTGAATGTGAAACAACAAGAAATGAAGACAATTAAGGTGGAATAAGATGTTAAGGGGATGATGAATTTGTAAACAATTGGTTATCAATTAATTGCAACCTACAATTAGAAACTTTATTGTTTTAACGTTCCTTAGTAAAAATTCAGGCGATTCATTTTCATCGAAGTCAATGTAAAAGATTGTCCTTCAAGTCTTTATTTGTTGGAAATTAAATTGGTAACAGGTGAAATTGTTGTTAAGAAAGTGACTATTAGCCATTAGTAACAAGTAATAAATTTAAAGTTTTTTTTGAAACACAACTTGTCCCGACCTTCATCGGGACAAGTTGTGTTTCAAAAAAAATGACCTATTTATTATTTACTCGTTACCTATTTATCTTTTAATCTTAATTTCTTATAAAAGAATGAACGTACCTTTTAGGGTATTTTAGGTTTTGATTGACTATAATGACAACAACAAGAATCAAACATGTATGATAAAAAATGGTGACTACACAGAACAAGAGTTGATAGAGCAACTTTGCCTCGGTAACGAGACCGCTTTTGAGACTATTTATCAACGCTATTGGTATCGACTATACCAAATAGCCTATCAAAATATTGGTTCAAAAGCCGATTCAGAGCAGATTGTACAAGACATTTTTGAAAGCCTTTGGGTGCGGCGTGAAAATGTGGTTATCAAAAATATAGGTGTTTATTTAACGGTGGCAGTTAAAAACCGTGCTATCAATTTTATAAAATCTCAAATCACGCTGCGCAAGTATCAAGAGTATCTTATTTTTCAAGAAATTCATCAATCCGACTCGTCCGAAAACATTGTTTATTTCGATGATTTGTTGGCAGCTATGGAAAAGGCTTTGACGCAATTGCCTGAAAGAACAACCGAGATATTTAAGAAAAGCCGTTTTGAAAACCAATCAAATAAAGACATTGCCCTCGAATTTAACATAACCGAAAAAGCCGTGGAATACCATATCACAAAATCATTGAAATTTTTGAAAGAACATCTTCAAGATTTTAATACAGATAATTAAGAGACAAGATTACAGGATTTTACAGATTCACAAGATTTTTAAAACTGTATTTTTTGTCAATAATCCATAAAATAGAAAAAGCTGTTGTAGAATGAATCAAACTGATTTTAACAAATTACTCGAAAAATATCTTGATGGCAGTTGTTCGCCCGATGAGGAAATTCAAGTTTCTGAATGGGCCGAAAAACAAAACCAAAAAGAGATGACCGAGTTAACGGACATAGAAAAGCACGAGACAGAAAAAAGAATTTGGTCAAATATAAAATCAAATACTTTTACGGGAAAACATGTGCTTTTGAGGGCCCCTCAGTATTTTAGGCTTTTTGGGTATGGTATAGCCGCATCCGTTGCCCTTTTTGCCCTTTTGTTTTGGTATCAACAATCGTCTTCCAAAAGTTTTCTTGGTACAGAACAGTTGGTAAACAAAACGGATGTTGAGATAAAAAACACGTCCGATAAAAAACAAGATGTGCATTTAGAAGACGGTAGCTTGGTGATTTTAGAGCCGCAAAGTACCCTCTCCTATCATGGTCATTTTGGTGATAAAGTCCGCCGTGTTTATTTACAGGGTACCGCTTTTTTTAACATTAAAAGAGATAGTACAAAACCTTTTTTGGTGCATATCAATAACATAACAACCGAGGTGCTTGGCACAAGTTTTAAAATTACGACCAATGAAAAAAATAAGGATGTTGAGGTGGCAGTATTGACGGGTAAAGTATTGGTTTATGAAAATCAAAAATCAGAAGCACATAATAAAAGGAGTGTGCTTTTGACACCCAATCAAAAAGTGAGATATACGCAATCAGACGCTCAATTGACCCCCGAAATAGTCGAAAGCCCCGTTTTGATAGGCACTAAACCTGCCAAACCAGATTTAATTTTTGAAGATGCGCCCTTAACGCAAGTCATAGATTCGCTTAAAAGAATGTATAATTTAGAAATAATCATAGCGAATAATGATTTAAAAAAATGTCTTTTAACGGCTGATTTGAATGATTTAACCATGCCCACACAACTTGATTTGGTGTGTAAATCCATTAATGCGCATTACGAAACGAGGGGCATTTATATATTCATTGAAGGAAAAGGATGCGTGGATTGATTTCCTGACTACATAGATAAAACAAACTATTTCAACAGTAGCACAATTACATTTATCGAGATACCCCCCTCAGTATTTTGGGTGTTTTTCAAGAAAAATGATAAAAGTAAAGTGTGTTAGCTATGTCACCGTTTTTTAGCGGTAGCGTAGATTTTTTCAAAACTTTACCAACAATTGAGCATGAAAAAATAAATACTTAACTGATTGATAATCAATGTTTTACGCCTTATTTAACTTTCAATACTACTAATATTTTCAAAAGAAACTCGCCTACATTTATACTAAAAAAAATCCGACACTGCGCCAACAGTGTCGGAGTGTTACTCAAAAAGTAACGGTGCCATCTATCCTTTTCATTTATAAACAACAAGTAAAACTATGAAAAAAAAATGTGCAATCACAAATCTCGCATGGAAATTTATGAAAATGACACTACATCAAATCATATTAGCGGTGTCCTTTTGTGGGACTGTCTTGGCGCATGATGCCAATGGGCAGGCTATTTTGGAGAAAAAAATTACCTTAAAGGCATCATCCGTTGAGATTAAAAAAGTCTTAATTGAGATTGAGAAACAGGCATCTATCAAGTTTGTGTACAGTGCCAATACCATCAAGTCGAGTCAAAAAATCTCGATTGATGCGCACGACCAACCCTTAGAGTCGGTTTTGAGAGAAACGTTGCCCCCCCTCAGTATTGACTACGAAATTTATGACACCCGCATCTTGCTCAAGCGCAGCGATGCGAGTGGCGTGAAACCGAAGCAATCGGAGGTCGCAGAATTGGGTAAAGTGCCAACGGATTTTGCGCCGCCCCAACCCGCCAACCCGCCCATCACGGGCATCGTTACGGATAGCAAAGGAGATTTGATTGTGGGTGCATCCGTGATGGTGAAAGGCACAACAAAAGGATCAATAACGGACGAAAATGGCCGCTTTTCCGTTGAGGTTGATGGTAGCGAATCGGTTCTAATTTTTTCTTTTATTGGTTATAAAAATCAAGAAATAGTAGTCGGCAATCGCAGTGTTGTCAATGTGACGATGGATGCGGAAGCCACGGGGTTGAAAGAAGTCGTCGTCATTGGCTATGGCGAAAGAAATAAAAAAGATTTGACGGGGGCCGTGTCCAACGTGAATGCAAATGACATCAGTAAAAGCAGTGCGCTATCGCCCGAGTTGGCGATGCAAGGGCGCATGGCGGGGGTTTTTGTCGGCTCTCCGAGCGGCGATCCTCTGGCGAGACCCAATGTGCAAATTCGAGGCCTAAACACTTTTGGAAATGCAGTACCTTTATACGTGGTGGACGGTGTGCCAATCACCGAATTTAACCGAGGTTACGAGGGAGACCCAAATCGAGCCAATGATTTGCAAGGCCCCGTCAATATTTTATCACTTATCAACGCCAGTGATATTGAGTCCATGTCGGTTTTAAAAGATGCTTCGGCAGCGGCGGTTTATGGTGTGCGAGCGTCGAATGGTGTTATTCTGATTACGACTAAAAAAGGTAAAATAGGTCGGTCAAAATTAGAACTTAACGCTTCTACGGGTATTCAAAACATTCCTAAAACGTTTGATATGTTGAACGTCAATGAATACGTTGCACTTTACAGAGAAACGTATGCCAATGACCCTTCGCAATCCCAAAAACTGCCACCCGAGTTTAGTGATACGTCTAAATCATATTTGGGTAATTTGGCCACCAATGATTGGCAAACGCCTTATTTGAATAAAAACGCCGCTACTCGTGAGTTGAGCGCAAAAATATCGGGCGGCTCTCAAAACGTTAATTATTACGTGTCGGGTGGCTACGGCTCTACCGAAGCTCCGTACATCAATAATGGAGTCAAGCGATACACACTTACGGCCAATATCAACACCAATTTATCAAAAATAGTGAGCGCAGGTGTCAACTATCGCTTGGGCGTGATAGACGCTGATATTACAAATGATGGAAATGGTCTCATCTATAATTCACGTACTTCTCCCTGGCAACCCATTTTTAATAAAGATGGTAGTTTTGCGCCGTCAAACAAAATTACGTTTTTACCAAACCAAGATTATGACCCCAGTAAGTTAAGCCCAGGGGCAAAATTTAACATTGATAAAACGATACCTTTGTGGGGTGCAGAAACCAATGCCAACGATTTTGCTCGCCAAGGCCTTGATGATACCCGCTACGGCATCATTCGGAATTTGGGTACCGCTTTTTTACAAATTGAGCCACTTGCTGGATTAAAGATAAAAGGCACTTTGAGTGCGGATTGGTATGAGCAAACTCGCAGTAGATGGGAAGACGTGAATACCTATCTTTATTCTCAAACGCCAGGCAACCCTTTTGGCGGTCAAGACGGTACCTCGAAGGGTATGTTTGAGGAAAGAAGCCTCATCAACAACAATTTGGTCAAAGAATTGAGCGTAAACTACGTCAAAAACGTAGGCGAACACCACTTTGAGCTTTTGTTGAACGCCATGGAGCAAACCTACTCTGCCAAGTCTTTTACATACAAGACAACCCAAGTTTCTTCTAATAATCCTTTGCTTAGGGAACGCATTGACCCAGTTCCACCTTATGCAAGAGCGCAAGGTGGCGGCTTACAAAAGAGTGCTCTGCAAGGCTATTTAGGGCGTTTTAGTTACTCGTATGCCAGCAAATACTACCTTGATATTACCATTCGGCGAGATGGTACGTCTCGTTTTGCCCCGTCCAAAAAATGGGGTACTTTCGCTGGCGTAGCGGCGGCTTGGCGCATCAGCCAAGAATCTTTTTTGAGTAAAGTAGGGTTTATCAACGACCTCAAACTGAGGGGTGGATATGGCGAGTTGGGTAATCAAGAAACCGATGAATTTGCGTATCTCTCTAAGGTAAGCACCTCGCCTTCTTACGCCTACGGCTCTGGGCCTAACAACCCATTTGGGTCGCCCACTTTTGGCGTGCGTTTGCCCGATTTTCCGAATCCAGATTTGACTTGGGAGAAAACCAAAACCTTTAATGTTGGTCTTGACGGTGTTTTCTTGAACAATAAAATAGTTGCCACTTTCGAATATTTCAATAAACTGACGGATGGTATTTTGCAATCTACGCAATTGGCGGCGAGTATTGGCAACGAGAACAACCCAGTCATCAACGTTGCGAGTGTGCGTAACACGGGATATGAGTTCTCTTTGGGCTTCAATAACAGCATAGGGCAAGATTTTACTTATGGCATTTCGGCCAACTTCACAAGTGTTAAAAATACGGTCGAAAAACTCAATCGAGATGAGGCATTTGGCGGCGAAAGCGGTAGGGTAGAAGTAGGTCAGAGCTTGTTTTATCTGTGGGGCTATCAAGTGGGTGGCATCTTCCAAAACCAAGCAGAAATTGATACTTATGTTGCCAAAACAACCGATGTGACAAACGGTAATAAATTTTCTCCGGGTGACATGTATTTCCAAAATACCAGTGGTAATCCAGACACGATTAACGCCAAAGACCGCACATTTTTGGGTAACGTTTTGCCTGGGCATTATTACGGATTAAACCTAAATGCAGGGTATAAGATGTTTGATTTTGCGGTTTTCTTTCAAGGCGTAGGCGATTTGAGCCGATACAATGATGTGCGGGCGGGCAATGAATCCATGACTGGACCAGGGCAAAATATGTCAAAAACAACCCTTGAGCGTTGGACTGTGGCAAAACCTTCCACCACCATGCCACGTGCCGTGCAAAGTGACCCCGCAGGCAACACCCGTTTTTCGAGTCGTTTCGTCGAAAGTGGTGCTTTCATGCGTCTGCGTAACATTCAATTGGGTTTCAATTTTCCCGAATCAATGTTGAAGAAAGTAGGGTTTATTGAAAAAGCCCGTCTGTACGTAAGTGGTAGCAACATTCTAACCGTCACGAGTTGGAAAGGAATTGACCCAGAAAACGATGGCAATCCAATACCGCAAACATGGATTGTGGGTGCAAATATTGTTTTTTAAGTGTGGTTACGAAACAAAGAGGCCCCTCAGTATTTGGACTTTTTAAACAAAAATTACATTATTTTTTAAATACCTAAAAATAAAAAACAATGAAAAAAAATATTCTAATTGCCGTTTTTGCTTTCGTTTCATTGTCCATTTTCTTTGCTTGCGAAGAAGACGGCCTTGATTTATCACCACTTCAAGTTTCAGAAAATGACTTTTTTAAAGACGAGTCAGAAATGGAGGCAGCCGTGAGAGGCACTTATGCCAAGTTAACCGATTTTTTTTGGTTTAACATCAACAGTCATAATCTGGGGTTTACCTTGTTGCCAGGTGACGACATTACAACCCTCGGCAATGCGCCCTTTGAAGCCTTTTTTAATCTAAACTCAGCCACGGGCGAGATTGATTATATGTATAAAAAGTATTACGAACTCGTGGGTCGATCTAACATTATTTTAGAAAAAATCGAAACTGCCGATGCTTCCGTTTATAAAAATGCCGACTTGAAAAAAACGCATCGGGGCGAAGCACTTTTCCTCCGAGGCTACGCTTTTTTCAAATTGGGCAATTATTTTGGCACATCGCCACTCATCAACCAGCGCATCAAAAGTATTGAAGGGACTACGCCCAGCCCATCAAAAGATGGTGAATTATTGGATCAAGCCATTAAAGACTTTCAAGAAGCTGCCACGCTTTTACCCGCTTCATGGAGTGTTGAAAACAGAGGTCGTGTCACGGCCAATGCTGCCAATGGCATGTTGGGCAAGGCTTTGGTATATCGTGGTTCTATCAAAAAAAATGGGGCTGATTTTGCGGCTGCGTTGGTGGCTCTAAATAAAGTTACCGCAAAACTCGTTGCCAATTATGGTGATAATTTTAGCGCAAAAGCAGAGAACAATGATGAATCACTTTTTGAATTTCAGGCAACCGAATTTGGCGTTGATAATGTTTGGTTGAGTAACGATTATGGTGGCGGCGTTGGTTCTACTTCCGCCTATTGGGGATTTTACGAAGACCATTGGAGTATGTTTGGTGCGCCTCGTTTCAATGCCACTCAAAAGTTAATCAAAACCTTTGAAGCGGGCGACCCTCGATTGAGCGTATTGGTTGATTCTGGCACGGCTAATATTAGGAAATACGTAGCCGATGATGTCAAAACCAGCACTGGCCCGGGTTCAGCCAACAATCCTCGCATCTTGCGCCACGCTGAAATATTACTCTTAAAAGCAGAGGCTCTCTTGGAGTCAGGTGGCAGCACCTTAGAAGCCATAAAAGCAGTGAATGAAGTACGCACTCGGGCTCGAAACATGGTTTCAGGCGGAAAAGCACCCGCTAATTACAGTGAGACTGAATCCGATAAAGCCAAAATCTGGACGTGGATAACCAATGAGCGTTTCATGGAATTAGCAGGAGAAGAAGGCACCCGCTATTTAGACCTTCGTCGTTGGCATTTGGCAGGTAAAATTAACTTAGCCACTTGGGATTTTAGCTCTGAACGCCCCGATGTGGTCTGGGATGCCAAGAAAAATGTGCTTTATCCAATTCCTCTTTCTGAATTAGATTATAATAAAAATATGCAGCAAAATGCAGGGTATTGATTGACATTAAAAATTAGATTTCAGACGAGTTGTTTTAAAAAGTTAATTCTCATAACCAAATAATAATTATTGCCTCAAAATGGATGCAATTTGATTGTCTCAATGTTGTATTTAGTGTTGAAGTTTTGGTAATTTTCAAGAGTGATTCTGGGGGCTTCTGAACAATTTTTACACTAATTATTGTTCATTAGTCCCTTTTTTCTCGAATTCTTAAAAAAGTGAGTTTCAATTTCAATACCTTATTGTTTCATTATTCCTTAGGTTTTTTTTGGGTTGAATTTTTTTATATTTTAAAAATCAACAAAAAAACCCTTTTTAGTAGTTGCTGTGTAGCGGCGGATTCATCCGCCGAATGTATTTGTTTTCATTATTTGACTTGATATTCGGCGGATGAATCCGCCGCTACACAGCACCCCCTCAGTATTTTTATTGTTTTTTTAATCCGAGACATACCTATATTATTTATGCTCTTAAATTGTTTTAAAAATATTAAAACCATCTGCGCATGGGGCTTTATATTTCTGTTCTCATGCCAAGTTCCAAAAAAAGAAAAACCCTTATTTCAACGTTTGGAAGCGGCTGAAACGGGTCTTGATTTTTCAAATACCATAACCGAAAATGACTCGCTCAATGTTTTGAAATTTGAGTACATATATAACGGTGGGGGCATTGGAATAGGTGATTTTAACAACGATGGATTGAGCGATATTTTTTTTGCGGGCAACCAAATACATGGCAAACTATTTTTAAACAAAGGTCATCTTCAATTTGAAGACATTACAACCCAATCAAATATTCAAACAGCCCATTGGACAACGGGGGTTTCGGTCGTGGATATTAACGCCGATGGGTTGTTGGATATTTATTTGAGCAACATTCACCCCGATAGAACCAAAGTTGCACCCAACCAATTTTTTATCAATCAAGGTGTTAAAAACGGCAAGCCGACATTCGTTGACATGGCGCAAATAATGGGTTTGGCGGATTCGGGTTACAGCACCCAAGCCGCTTTTCTCGATTTTGACCGTGATGGTGATTTAGATTGTTATTTACTCACCAATGCCCTTGAAACTTACAATCGAAATAGTATAAAACCCAAAGTAACCGATGGCTCGGCTCGCAGCAACGACCGTTTTTTTAGAAACGATAAAGGTAGTTTTGTCAACATCAGCCGTCAAGCGGGCATCAATACTGAGGGGTGGGGTTTAGGCATATCGGTTTCTGATTTTAACAATGATGGCTTGCCCGATGTCTATTGTGCCAACGATTTTCTCTCCAATGATTTGATGTGGATTAACAATGGAAATGGTACTTTTTCCAATCAGATCGCCTCAAAAATACGCCACCAAAGCAACAACAGCATGGGCGTAGATATTGCCGACATCAACAACGATGGTCATCCCGAAATCATCACCCTCGACATGATGCCTGATGACAATCGCCGACAAAAATCCATGTTTCCCGCACCCAACTACGACTATACGGACATGTACAAACAGTTGGATTATCAATTACAATACGTTCGAAATATGCTCCAACTTAATAACGGCAATGGCATTTATTCTGAAATCGGTCAAATGGCAGGTGTTTACGCCACCGATTGGTCCTGGACTCCCCTACTCTCCGATTTTGACAATGATGGATGGCGTGATTTACTCATCACCAATGGCTATAAAAAAGATGTAACCGACCTCGATTTTGTCGTTTACAATTCGGATGCGGCCAGCAATATGTTTGCTACAGAAGCCACTCGCCGTAAGAAATTAGGGAATGAAATGGAGAAATTAATGGGCGTAAAAAAATCAAATTTTATTTACAAAAACAATAAAGATTTAACTTTTACGGACGTGACAGAACGTTGGGGCATGAACATTCCTTCTTATTCTAACGGAGCCGCTTACGCTGATTTTGACAATGACGGCGACCTCGATATTGTCGTTAACAACATCAATGACAAGGCTTTTTTTTATAAAAACACATTCAATGATGGAAAAGATAAAGAAGTAAAATCGCACTATATTCGTTTAAAACTCAATGAAAATACACAAAATGCCAATGCTTTTGGCGCAAAAGTATGGATTTATGCGGATGGGCAAATGCAGTTTGCTGAACAAAACCCTTGCCGTGGCTACCTCTCTACAGTTGAACCGATTGTGCATTTTGGCTTGGGTCAATCACTACGTTTAGATAGCCTTGTGGTGCAATGGCAAGACGGTAAAAAAACCATTTTGCATAATATCGGAGCTGACCAAACACTCAATATTCAAGCATCAAAATCTGTTGCGAGCAATATAACCAATCCTCAATCCCCTACCCTTTTCAATGATGTTACTCAAACATTAGGTTTTGATTATTTTCAAAAAGAAAATCTATTTATTGACTTCAAATATCAAACACTTTTGCCACGCCGCTTCTCTCAATCTGGTCCACCCATAGCCGTTGGCGATTTGAATGGAGATGGGTTGGAAGATGTTTTTATTGGTAGTGCTTCGGGTGAAAAAAGTTGTATATTCACTCAAAATATGGAACGCAGAGACATCCCGATTGCCTTCGGGACAGGGGTGTTTACGTCTTCTTTTTTAAATAAAAAAAATATCTATTCAGAAGAAACAGCTTGCTTAATTTTCGATGCTGACGGCGATAAAGACCAAGATATTTACACCGTTTGTGGTGGCTATGAATTTCCAGAAAACAGTGAAAACTATCAAGATTGTCTTTATTTAAACGATGGAAAAGGTAATTTTAACGCCGTACCAAATGCCTTGCCTGATACGCACGGGGCAGGCAGTTGCATCGCTACCAATGATTTTGACCATGATGGCGACCTCGATTTATTCGTCGGTGGCAAAGTAAAACCATTAAATTATCCAATGCCTTCTACAAGTTATTTATTGCAAAATGATGGTAAGGGACACTTCAAAGATGTGACCCCCTCAGTATTGAGCAACGTAGGCATGGTTTCTTCGGCAGCGTGGACAGATATAGATAAAAATGGCTTCGACGACCTTGTGATAGTGGGTGAGTTCATGCCTATTTCTATTTTTTTCAATCAAAATGGTCAAATAAAGAATCAAAAAACGAACATCAAAAACTCCGAAGGTTGGTGGAATACCGTAGCCGCAGCCGACCTTGATGGCGATGGTGACAATGATTTAGTTGCAGGCAATTTGGGTTTAAATTCTCGTTATAAAGCCACTCTCGACGAACCCGTTTCACTTTACGCCAAAGACTATGACAATAATGGCAGCATTGACCCTATTTTGTGCCGCTATATTGGTGGCAAAGAATACGCTACCCACGCCAAAGATGCCCTTACGAATCAAATCCCAGGTTTAAAAAAACGGATTTTGATGTACGCTGATTATGGTCAAAAAACTTTTAATGATTTATTCAAAAGCAACGAGCGCAAAGAAGCCACCACTTTAAGAGCCTACGAAATGCGGAGTTGTATTTTTGAAAATAAAGGCAATTCAGTTTTTGAAACCAAACCACTACCCAATTTAGCCCAAATTGCCCCCATGAATGCCCTCATTTTAGAAGATTTTGACGGCGATGGACTACTCGACATCATGGCAGTAGGCAACGATTTTTCCACGGATGTCCAAGTAGGGCGATATGATGCTGCCAATGGATGGATTTTGAAAAATGAAAAAAATTGTCAATTCTCTGTGCTACCTATTTCTAAAACAGGTTTTATGGCAGATGGTGATGTGCGTAGCCTTGCAAAGACGAAAACACAAAAGGGGGCTTTATATTTGGCAGGGCGCAATCAAAATACATTAATGGTTTTCGCAAAGGCTTCTTTTGCTAAGCCTTTAAAATAAGTTCGTATAATCAACATAAGTGCGGTTATGATACAAAATGTGTCCTGTATCTCCTAAAACATACAATTTGGGCGTGAGTCATTTTTATAAAAAATAAGCAAACCCGTATTTAGGAACTATTGTAAACCTCTCCTAAATACGGGTTTTAAGCATAGAAAGTACAATACAAGAAAATGGTTTCGTACAATTTGGGCGCAAAACACATCCTTAACCCGTATTTAGGGGTTTCGCAAATCATCCTAAAAGCGGGTTTTTCAAGCAAATAACACATTTCAAGAAATCACTCATGTACAATTTGGGCGCAAAAGTTTTCATCCATAAATTCTCTAACCCGCTTTTAGGAGGGAAAAATCTATATAGACGCACCTTTTGCATAGTATGCAAAAAATGCAACAGATTTTAAATACTTCTCAATTTTATAAGAATAATGTACAACTACGGTTAGCCAAATTTGAATAAATTCATTGAAACAATACACTCATAAAACATCATTCATTACCTTCACACTATATGAATCCACCACTATCCACACAAATAGAAATCTTCAAATCAGTCTTCAAAGGTAGAGCAGATGTCTTTGCCACCCGTTGGGAGAAAGGCCCTAAAAGTGGTTATGCGCCTGCCCTTGTATATGACCCTTACTTCAATAGAACCCATAAAACAAAGGGAGGGATTCTTCAAAATAATGAAAAGGGTTTATTGTCTGGAAAGGTATTTTAGAACAAACTATTGTATGACTACGAACCGTAAGTCAAAAACAGATTGCTCTTTTTTTCCCTTTCGTAAAATCCATTGAGTCCCGAAATTAGATGATTCCCCGTCGCTTTTTAGCGCATCGGGGCAAGTCCGTTTTCATACATCCTATATGTATGAACACACAACTTGCCGTTAAAAAAAACGTCCCTTTTTTTTGCCTTTTTGAGCCGTTGCTCCCCCACTCTATCAGAAAAACTTGTACCTTAATTCTCCTTTCAAAAAAAACGCCCTAACGCCCTAACGCCCTAACGCCCTTTGAATAATTGTTAACATTTGACATAGCCACACAATTAATAAAATTGGATGTTATCTGTTTAAAGCGCAAATATTATCCAATTTTATGCCCATGTTTCAAATTTATTGTATGTTTGAAAGTTATAAAATTGAATCGCTTAAAAACATATTTTTATGCCCGCAGAACAAGGACAAATTGTTAAAAACTTAATACCGACTGAACCCGTTAAGATAAACCAAGTACAGCGATTGGGTGGCAAGGTTTCTATCAAATACACAGGTATTAATTCCAATATAGCAAACAACAAAATTATCAGTTCCGAAGATTTTGATAGTTTAGAAGTTTTAACCGAAGAAGGCTCATTCAACTTCACGGGCGACCCTGTTCGTTTTGCGCTCTTTGCCGAAGCGGAGCGGATTAATTCTGCCTATCAATTTGACCCTTTATTTGCCGTCAATTGTAGTATCGTTGACCCTTTGCCACATCAAGTTGAAGCTGTTTATAAATATCTGTTGCCCCTCCCAAAGATTCGATTTCTTTTGGCCGATGACACGGGTGCGGGTAAAACAATTATGACAGGTTTGCTGATAAAGGAGTTGATACTAAGAGGTATGCTTGAACGTGTTTTAATTATAACACCTGGCGGTTTGACAAGGCAATGGCAAGAGGACGAAATGGCTATCAAATTTAATCTGCCTTTTCAATTGGTCAATCGGGCTTTGTTTTCTTCTGACCCTAACATATTTGCCAAAGCGGATTTTGTCGTTACGTCCATTGATTTTATTTCACGGGATGACATCTTGAATGTTGCTTCTAATTATCAATGGGACTTAATTGTTATTGATGAATGTCATAAACTTTCGGCTTATGATTATGGCGCAAAACAATATCTTTCGCAGCGTTACAGAGCCGCTTATCAACTGGCGCAACAATGCGAACACTTGCTCCTTTTGACTGCCACGCCGCATCGTGGGCGAGAAGATACTTTCAAAAAATTGCTCCAACTTTTGGATGAAGATATTTTTGCTACCGAAGACTTAGCGGCTACTCGGGTCAAAGAATTGGAAAAAAATGGCATCAATAAGTTTTTTATTCGGCGGCTTAAAGAAGATATGAAAAATTGGGATGGTCTCCCTTTATATAAAAATAGAACGACCAAAACCATTGCCTATCAACTCACGACAGAAGAAAAAGAACTGTATGATGCCGTGACGAATTATCTCACAAAACGCAAGGAAGAAGCCTCTGAATCTCGAAATATTCACGTATCTCTTGCTTTGTCTGTCATGCAAAGGCGTTTGGTTAGCTCCATTTTTGCAATCAGAAATACGCTGCAAAAACGGTGGTTGGCTCTGAATAGCATTGTTGAAGAAGTTAATAAAAATCCGCATTTATTCAATCAAAAACATAAATTGGAAGGTTGGGATGTGGATAGTCTTGACGAATTTGAAGACTTGGAAGATGATGAGCGTGAATCCTTAGAGAAAATAATGTCCGACCCTAAAAAGTTTAAACTTTTCACTACAGCTAAAAGCATTGGTGAGATTCAGCAAGAAGCCAATGAGGTAAAACGCCTGTTTGAAATGGCGGATAGTCTGTATAAACGCAATCAAGAGGAGCAAAAATTTAGACAATTACAAGACCTTTTAAAATCGAATGGCGTTATTGACGGTGAAAAATTAGTCATTTTCACCGAACATAAAGATACACTTATCTATCTTGAAGAACGATTGAGTAAAAGCGGTGGCTATCAAGTGGCTACCATTCACGGTGGTAAAAATGTGGATGAACGACGCACCGCACAATTTGCTTTCGCTAAGGATGCTCAAATCCTCATAGCTACGGATGCCGCAGGTGAAGGTATCAACCTACAATTTTGTAAATTACTCATCAATTGGGATATTCCGTGGAATCCTAATCGTTTAGAACAACGCATGGGGCGTATTCACCGCTACGGACAAAAACAAGATGTTTTGGTCTTTAATATGGTGGCAAGTAACACCAAAGAAGGACACGTTTTAGAAAAATTATTAGTCAAATTAGACATCATTCGTGAAGGTATTGGTGATGATAGGGTTTATGATGTGATTCAAGACGTGCTTGAAAATGTGAGTTTAGAAGCCGTTATGCAATCCGTTTTTGACGGAAAAGAAACCGATTTGGACAAGTTTTTAGCCCAAGATGATGCTAAAATTAAAATTGATTTTCAAGAAAGAATCAAAGCGCAAAGGGAGTCGCTTTCTCATAGTAGCGTGGATTATACAGATGCTCGCTTGCTCAAAGAAGATTCGGATGAAAAACGTTTGCAACCTTATTACATCTCTCAGTTTTTTGAAAAAGCCTTTAAGCAACTCGAAGGCTCTTATCAACCCATTCGAGATAATATTTTTTCCATAGAAAAACTACCCCCCTCAGTAGCGGCGGTGCTAAAAGACGTTTATAAAGTGTATCCCGACAATGTGAGAGGATTACAATTCTGTTTTGATAAAAAAGTATTCCTTGATTATCAAAACATGGGTAAAGATTTGGGTACGGTGCATTACATCAATCCTGGTAACCCACTTTTTGATAGTCTTGTTAGAGTCGTGAGAGATACTTATCGAGAAGACATGCTCAAAGGTACTATATTGGTCTCGCCCGAAGATAAAGAGGACTATTTCGCCTTCTTTGTCAAATCCCAAATTGTGGATGAAAGACCAAATAAAGAAGGTGAAAGTGTTGCCAATGAAAAACTCATTATGGTTTGTCAAGATAAATCGGGCGATTTTAAAGTTACTTCTCCCGCTAAATTTATTGATTTTAGACCGCCTTCCGAGTTTGCAAAACCCATGTATCCGCCCGCTGTCGTCACCCACGAAGCGGTGATAGATTGGACTTTTACCAACATTTCGGAACAACTCTTGGCTGAAACCGAACAACGAGTTGCATTAGATAGTGCCAAAAGAGGTGAATATTTAGAAACCGCTTTTATGCAAGTCATCAATGATTTGCAAATTGAAGTCAATGACCTACAAGGCTCTATCTTAATCGGAAACGATGCTAAAAAACAGGATAAAATGGTGCAAAAACAACAACGCATTAACGACCTGATAGAAAAGAAAAAAGTCCGTTTGGCAGACATGGCTCGTATGTCGAGCCTATCGCAAAAATTACCTGATGTCTTGGGGTGTGCTTACATCGTACCCCTCAGTAAATTGGAGTATCAATCCCATTTTGGCATGAGCCGTGATGATGAATCTGAACGTATTGCAATGCAAATTGTTATGGATTTTGAATCTGATAGTGGCTGGTCTCCCACCGATGTAAGTGCCAACAATGAAGGCTACGACATTCGCAGTGTCAATAAAGAACACGTCAAAAGATACATTGAGGTAAAAGGTAGAAGTGGTAGCGATGGCAGTATTATGATGTCCGAAAATGAATGGTATCGCCTCAAACAACTTGGCGAATCCGCTTGGCTTTACATTGTGATTGATTGTAAATCGAAGCCGCAACTTTTCCGTCTTCAAAATCCCGCTAATACACTCGTTTTTGACCAAAAATCGAAGGGTATTCAGTATTTTTTACCTTTTACCAATTGGAAAGGTAAATCTTTATAGAACCTAAAATTGATACTTTATTATTTCATCGTTCCTTAGTTCTATTTTGGCACTCTACCCGTTGAGATATTTACTCACTGTTTTGCCTACGGCAAAAGGCGTGCTTGAGGAAGTTTTTTTCGGATTGATTGTATTTTTAGAAAGAAAAATTTTCAATTTTTCTTTCTAAAAATACAATCAATCCATTTAGTCCTTTTTTCTTTTAGAGTGCCAAAGTAGAATTAGGCATTAAACAAAAAATAAGGCAATTTTATTTTTTAATACTTGTTTTTAATTGTCGCTTATTTATATATGTTATCTTTGTGATAACTTAAATACCCAATTTTTATGACCGCTAAAAAACTCATTGAAGTCGCTATGCCCATTCGGGAAATTTCTACCGAATCCGTGCGTGACAAATCCATTCGTCACGGGCATATCTCTACCTTGCATTTGTGGTGGGCTCGTCGCCCGCTACCCGTTTGTCGGGCGATTGTTTTTGCGAGCCTTGTGCCTGATCCAAAAGACCCCAATTGCCCGCAAGCCTTCCGTGAGGCCGTCACCTTGCTTTTGGGTAAAGAAAGCAATATAAAAGACCCTTATAAACCCTATCCCGACATTCCGTGGACTCCCGTGCTGGACCCGATGGACGATGACCCTGCCTTGCCTCGTGAGCGTTTGATGATGTTTATTGGTAAGTTTTCGGATGATGCCGCTGATGCGCTTTTGTATCGCAAAGCAATGCCCGCAACGGGTAAACAGATTCACGACGCTTGCCTCATCAAATGGGAAAACAGAAACAATGAAACCATTATCAACAAAGCTCGACAACTGATTTGGGTTGCGCACAATGCCCACACGGGTAAAGATGCCCTTACCCTTTTGGCAGAGTTTGATGTCTGTTTTAAAAATATTAAAAAAACCGAAAAATTACTTTACACCATTGCCGATAGACATCAAAATACTGAGGGGGTCGCTATGGCCGAGAAAAATCTTGCGGATGCTATTGAAGCCTTTTTGGATAAAATGCCACGGGTTTTTGACCCTTTTGCGGGTGGTGGTGCTATTCCGCTTGAAGCCGCACGGTTGGGATGCCGTAGCTACGGCAACGATATTAACCCCGTTGCCCACATCATTCAGAAAGGGAGCTTGGAGTTTCCGCAGCGTTTTGGAAAACCCATTACCTATTCTAAATCTGCCTTTATTGAACGCTATGGCGAAGCTGAATGGCGCAATCTCAAACAAGAAGATCTTATCGTCGAACAAGGGGAAGCTACTGCCGTGTCGCTGCCCAATCGCCTCTCTTTTGACGTTGCCTTCTACGCTAAAAAACTTTTGGCTTTGGCGGAAGCTGATATTGGTCATTTTTATCCCAAAAATACCAAAGGCGTAAAACCCATTGCTTACTATTGGGCAAGGGTTGGCACCTGTTCTAATCCTTCTTGTCGGGCAGAAGTGCCTTTGCTTAGAAGTTTTTATTTAGTAAACACAAAGTCAAAACAAATTTATCTTAAACCAACTATTAATGATAAGCATATCAGCTTTGAGATAGTTAAAGGAGCTTATGACGAATCAAAAATGTTAGGTTGGCTCAAAAGTGCTAATCTAACTTGTCCTTGTTGTGGAAGTTTTACAGATGTCAAAAGTTTGAGAAAACAATTTATTGACGGCAAATCGAAAGAGCAATTATTGGCTGTAATCATAGAGGGTGAAAACGACAAACAGTATAGGCTACCTGTTTCAGAAGAGTTAGAGATACTTCATAAACTACCACACGATATTGATAGACCTCTTGAAAAATTGCCACTTGAACATACGGGGAAATTCCCCCGCCCGTGGGGTTTAGACACTTGGGGTGATTTATTTTCCAATCGTCAACTTCTGACTTTAAATACCTTAGTGGAAAAACTCAATCTTATTAAACAAACTGAACTTGACCCCTCAGTATCGGATTATAATAAAGCATTGGTGACGTATCTGGCGATATTAATTGACAGAGGCTCTTCGATTTCGACTTCAATGGGGAGATGGGATATATCACGTGAAAACATACAAAGCCCTTTTTCAAAACAAGCTATTGCAATGGTTTTTGATTATCCCGAAGGCAATTTGTTGGGTAAAACTACTGGCAGCCTTAATAATCAATTGGATTGGATAGTGAGATATATAGATTCAGAGTCTAATAATCCTTTTAATTCAGTTTGTATTAATTCATCAAGTGGAGAAAGGGAACAATTTGCGAATAAATATTTAACCGCAGTAGTTACTGACCCACCATATTATGATGCTATTCCTTATGCTGATTTATCAGATTTTTTCTATGTCTGGTTGAAACGGACGTTGGGTGATGTTTATATGTTAAATTTTGCAACACCTCAAACGCCTAAAAGTGATGAATGTACAGCTTTAAAACATCATCATTCAGAAAATAAAGAAAAAGCAAAACAACATTTTGAAACTAAACTGATGCAAATATTCGATGCTATTGAGCATCAAACGAGTGATATTGTAAGCATTATGTTTGCGCACCAAAGCACCGAAGCATGGACAACACTATGTAATTCTGTTATTAGCTCCCGAATGAATATAACAGGCAGTTGGGCAATTGATACCGAAATGGCAAATCGTTCATTGGGTTTATCGAATGCTGTTTTAGAATCATCTGTCACGGTGGCGTGTCGCCCGACAATCCAAGAAGGTTACGGCTCATTCCGAGATATTAAAAAAGAGATAGAACAAACGGTAGAAATAGAGGTAGAAAAACTCTACGGCTTGGGCTTGCGGGGAGCCGATTTATTAACGGCGTGTTTTGGGCAAGCCGTGAGTGTGTTTGGCAAATATAAAAGCGTAGAAAAAGCCGACGGCAGCACCGTGAGTGTGAAAGAACTTTTAGAAATAGCGCGAGAAAGTGCGTTCAATGCCTTGCTAAAAGGCTTTAATGGTGACGATTTCACAAAGTTTTACATTGGTTGGTTGCAACTCTACGGCTTTGCGGAAAGTGATTTTGACGATGCCGCCAAATTCAGTCGAGTGGGTTTGAGCATCAACGTAGATTTGCTGTTTAAAGAACACATTTTCACAAAAAATGGCAATAAACAAACGCTCGGGAGTTACAACGAAAGGTTATTGGCGGATAAAAAATGCGGCGAATTGCGCAGCGACAATATCATAGACCAAGTGCATCGAGCGATGTGGCTCTGGAAAAGCGATAGAAAAAGCCTATTGCGCCACATCAGTCAAGTGGGAGGCGACACGCCCGAAAGTGGGGTTTGGCGGGTCATTACGTCGCTTTGCGAAGTGCTACCCACGGGTAGCGACGACCGCAAACAAGCCGAAGAACTGTTAGCCAATCGAGACAATTTGATAAAAGAAAGTAAAAACATAGGGTCAACCAACACGGCAAACCAAACTCAATTAGACTTTTAAAAAGCAGCACCAACAAAAAAATAAATAAAAATGGCAATAACGCAAACATCAAAAGACAATATAGCCAAAGGCTTAGGACAATTTTTAGAGGCCTTTCGTTTCTACATCTGCGAAAAGTTTTCAAACAAATATGGCGAACAATGGCACAAAACCATCGTGGAAAACCTAACGGACACCCAAAAAGACAATTGGCAAAAAGCCGAAAACAACGGCACGCAACCCAAAAACATCATAGATTTTACGCATTTTCACGGCATAGCGGTGAGAGGCAAAGATTTATTCAGAGCGGATTTTGATAAACAGGTCAATAATTTGCCAACGTGGTTGAGCGAAATAGCAACGGTGCGTAACAACTCCGCTCATAGTTTAGAGATGCAAGAAGACGAAGTGTTGACAGCGTGGCTCAATATGAAAAAAATAGCCAAAGCGATTGGCATGACGGAATTAGAAACGGATTTGCAACGGCTTCAAAATGATAAGCCCGAAACGCTCACCCAAGCGACCCCCTCAGTATCTTTGGGTTTGCAGCCGTGGTTTAGGGTTGTTCAGCCCCATTCAGATATTCGAGACGGACATTTAGACGAGAGTGTATTTGCCGCCAATTTGGCCGAAGTATCGCTCGGCAACGGACGAGAGGTGTATAACAATCCTGCCCTGTTTTTTGACAAAACATTTTTCACCGCAGGACTAAAAACGATAGCAAAAAGAGTCATAAAAGGCTTGAATGGTGATGAAGAAGGCGAAAACAGAGTCATATCACTCCAAACGGGTTTTGGCGGTGGCAAGACGCACACCTTGATTTCGTTGTATCATTTAGCCAAATGGGGCAAGCAAGCGCAACAGTCTCCGACGGTATCAAAGTTTATCGAAGCAAGCTCTTTACCAACCTTTGAGAAAGCCAATATTGCGGTTTTCACGAACACAACCAACAACGCCGCCACGGGTCGGACAACCAAAACGGGTCTAAAAATACAGACACTTTGGGGCGAGTTAGCGTATCAACTTGGGGGAGATACCGCCTACAATTTGATTCGACAAAACGACGAAGACATGATTGCACCAGGCAGCAGCGAATTCAAAAAAGTATTGCAACAATGCACCCCTGCCTTGATATTGATAGATGAATTGGCAGATTATTGCGTGAAAGCAGCAGGCAGAAAAGTAGGCAGCGTGAATTTGGCAGACCAAACCATTAGCTTCATGCAAGATTTGACGGAAGCCGTGAGCGGCACCCCTCAGTGTGTGACGGTCATTACGCTACCCGCAAGCCCACAAGAAGTAGGCAATACGGAACAAGCACAAAACATCTTGACCTCTTTGCAAAAACGAGTAGGACGCATCAGTGCCGACACGCAACCCGTGGCAGACGATGAAATCTACGAAGTGATAAGAAGACGTTTGTTTGAAAATATTGGCAGCGATGATTCGGTGGAGCAAGCGATAGAAAAATACACAAATCTCTATCAACAAAGTTGGTCAGCATTGCCAAGCGAAGCCGTCAAAAGCGAATACCGTCAAAAAATGTTAAAATCTTATCCGTTTCATCCCGAATTGATAGATATTTTCCGAATTCGATGGGCAAGCCACCACGATTTTCAACGGACACGTGGTGCCTTAAAACTTTTGGCAAACATCGTCAGCGATTTATGGAAACGACAACAATCTCTGCCAAGTAGCAATCTACTAATACATTCGGGCGATGCAAATTTGGCGAATTTAGATGCCGTATCAAGTCAATTAAAAAAACTGTATGGCAATGGCTATGATGCCGTAATTACAGCCGATGTATCAGGCTCATCCTCCAATGCTTTCAAAATAGATGGCAATAAAAAAGAATATGGCGATTGGTATTTGACACAAAGTATCTCAACCGTGATTTTACTCAATTCGTTTGGCAGTGATGGTGCAAACAAAGGCATTAGTTTAGAACAATTGAAACTTAGCCTCATAAAGCCCGATGCTTTCAACCACAACAACGTGAATGGCGCGTTGGATTTATTAGAGGCAAGTGCTTATTATCTGTATTACGCACAAGGCAATCAAAGCAAGCGTTATTGGTTTCACACCAAACCAAACATCAATATTTTAGTCAATCAAGCCAAAAGTGAGATTAAGGAACATGACATAAATGAAGAAATAAGCAAACGCATAAAGGAAAAAACCCGTGCGATTACAGCCTTTCATATCTTGATTGACCCAAACAAAGATATACCTGAACAACAACGCTTGACATTGGCTCTATTGCCTTCAAAATACACGGGCAATGCAAACGGATTGAGTAAAGAAACATTGAAAACGATAAAAGAAATTGCAACTCAGCGAGGTAATTCAAGCCGTATTTATCGCAACACCATTTTATTTTTAGTGTGTTCAGAAATAGGAGAAAGCACACTCAAAAGACACATAACCGATTTTTTAGCGTGCCAAAAAATTGGTTTAGAATACAGTTCACAATTGGAACGTGAGCAAAAAGACGACATCCGCCGCAAAATGGAAGAAATGTCTAAAAGTTGTGAAACATCTTTGGCAACAGCCTATTCAATAGTTGTAAAACACGCAGAAAAAAAAGGAAGTGATATTTTTCATTTAAAGGAATTTAAGGATAGTTTAGATACACAAATCAATCATAATCTCACGGCATTTTTGAAAAGTGAAGAATTGTTATTGGAAGCTATTGGCATGGGAACGTTGCGCAATCACAACCTATTGCCTACCCCCTCAGTATCTCAACGAGTTAAGGACGTTTACGAAGCATTTTTGAAGTTTGATGATAAGCCCATGATAACCCGCTCAGAAGTGGTAAAAGAGAGCTTGTTGAAATTTTATTAAAATGGTGAATATGGTATTGGATATGGCGATGGCAATAATTTCACAAAGCTCTATTTTCAAGAGACTGTACCTTATTTTGATGTCAACGATGACACATATTGGTTGATTGACAAAAGCCTAAAACCACAACCCGTTGCCGTTCCTGCATCAGACGCACAACCAACAGCAAGTGGCGTATCTGAACCCGAGACCGTTATGATTCCGTCAAATCCGACAACGGAAACAGCCAATCAAGGCGGCAAAAAGTTCAAATCCATTACAGTCAATGGCAAAGTGCCGTTGGAGCATTACACCGAAATTTTCAAAAGTTTCATACAGCCACTCAAAGATTATGGCGTTGAGATAGAAATTAAAATAAAAGGCAAATCCAATGCGGGTAGAACAATTACGGAATTTACACCTGAATATAAAGTAGTGAAAGAGTCTGCAAAGCAATTGGGATTGACGATTTCGGAGGAAGATATGGAATAGAGTAAAGCGATAAATATATTTTTTAAATAGAGAAAACACTGTTTTAAACAATTTCAATCACCATTAAATACGAGATATTTCATGGATTTTTTCAACAAAACAGAAATTGACTTATTGGTAAAATGGTCAAAACAGGATTACGACAAGACAAAGGATAAGGACACCTACAATATTCTTAAAGGTCTTTATGATAAAATTGGTTATTGGGCAGAGTCCGTTCAAATGAAATTTGCGCCAAATGGCGAAATGGTTATTCGTCGAAGCCCCAAAAATCAAGGAGGCAAATTTGAGAGCTATCAATGGGCAAAAATTTACCCCGAAGTAGATTCTAATCCTCAATTAGCTTACACTCTATCTCTTGAAGAAAGTGATTTTGTGATTAAAATTGACACCGTAGGGCAAAATTCTATTAGATCAGAGTATGAATCTTATCGAGGAGAATGGGGAAATTCAGAAATTGTTATTTTCATCAGTTCCGATGAGGTATTGGCTATGAATTGGGATACTTTCACAAAAAGAACTATTCAAGAACTACAAAAATTAGAACCCCATTATTTGAAGCTCCAAAATATGCTTTTCCAAAATAATGACTCAATTTTGAAGGAAGACAAAAGCTCTGTAAATGAAAATCAAAAGCAACCAAACATGAATCCTCGAAATATTATTTTATACGGTCCTCCTGGCACGGGTAAAACCTATCATACCATTGATTTATCCGTGAGCTTAACCGAAGGCACAGAAGATAATAAAAAAGAACATGAAACCAACAAAAAGAGATTTAATGAACTAAAAAAAGAAGGTCAAATCGAGTTTATAACCTTTCACCAAAATTACAGTTATGAAGACTTTATGATTGGTTTGCGCCCACATACCGAGGGCATGGCTTTGGCGTTCAAAGAGCATAAAGGCATTTTTTACAAACTCTGTAAGTTAGCCGAAGAAAATTATCTTAGTAGTTCCGATAAAGGTTATGCGAAAGAACCCACTTTTGAAGAAGTTTTTGACATTTTTTTACAGCCCTTGATTGAAGAAGAAAAAGAGCTTGAAGTAAAAATGAAATCAGACGGTTATGCCTTTCACATAACGGCTATGACAGAAGATGGTCAGAGACTTAATTTCAGAAAACAAAGCGGCGGCACAGGGCATAATTTTGTCATCAGCACCATAAAAGCGATTTACGAAGAAGATAGAATTTATGATAAACAAGGTATGGGCGTTTATTACAATCCACTCAATGAGCATCTAAAAAGAGTTGCTCAAAAATTGACTAAAACGCTCAAAACAGAATTGAAACAGTACGTGCTTATCATTGATGAAATCAATAGAGCCAATATTTCTCGTGTGTTTGGTGAGCTTATCACTTTGTTGGAAGATGATAAACGGATTAGTATGCCCCACGAATTGCGTATCACGCTCCCAAATGGAGAAAAAGAATTTGGCATTCCCCCCAACTTGCACGTTGTAGGCACCATGAACACCGCCGATAAATCCATTGCACTCGTGGATATTGCATTGCGTCGTCGTTTTGAGTTTGTAGGCAAATATCCAAACTATGAAGCTAAGGAGAATTACACGCAAGAGAAGGCTGATCTACTCAAAAAAATCAATGCCAATATCTTTTCAGTTAAAAATACAGCCGATTTTCTAATAGGTCATGCTTATTTTATGAAAGGAGATGCGATAAAAGAAGTCATTAAAAATAAAATCATTCCTCTTTTGATGGAATATTTTAACAACCGTAGTGAGGAGGTGTCGAAGATATTTGACGGTACAGATTGGCAAATCAAGTACAATAAAGAAAGCTATGAATGGGATATAACGCCTAAAAATAGTGCCGTATGAAGCAATATTTTACAACAAAGGAATATGGAGAATGGCAAAAACTGAACAATGTCGAAGAACGCCAACAGCTACAAAAATTCTTAGACAACGTTTGGGAAAAGCGAGCATTTCCATTTGCCCAAGACTGGATAACAGATGACGAAACACAAAGAGAAAATAACGGACAGGCTTTTTTACAGTTTGATGGTCAAAATTTTAGAGCCAAAAATTTTGTAGGTTTCATCCAAACGGGTGATATTCGGATTGATATTTTTCCAAAAGTCTTCGGTCAAGAGCCAAAAGATAAAAAACTCATGGTGCGTCATTTGTTTTATTGGCTTTCGTATTGCAGTAAGATTCGCTTTCCCTTTTTACAATCCAATTTGGATATTGATCATATTGACTCCCTGCCTGAATTGTTGATTTTTCTGATAAGCAACGAAATTAGAACGCAAGTAAGTAGCAATCCGATTTCGATGTATGAGCAAAAAGAAGAAATAATGACAACTCCACGAGGGCGCATTGATTTTAGCAACTATGTCAAACATGGGCTTTCATCGGGTAATTGGCAAAATATAGATTGTATTCACGAACCTTTTGTGTACGATAATCAGGTCAATCAAATCATCAAATATACTTGCCGACTTTTGCAAAACACAACAAAAATTTCAGAAAATAGGCAAATTTTGGATGCTATTATCTTTGTTCTTGACGAAGTAGAAGACTGTTTTTGTACTGTCCAAGACATTGATAAAGTTAAGTTAAGCCCTCTTTTTGAAGCCTACTCTGATATTTTGCAATGGTGTAGAATGATATTAGAACAACAAATACATTCAAGCGAGCACGATGATTCGACACAATGGTGTTTTTTAATTCCAATGGAATATGTTTTTGAAGATTTTATTGCAGGTTTTATTAAGCGTCATTTTTCAGATAACTGGAAAGTAAAGCCACAATCTTCTGAAAAATATCTTTGCGAAGACCCCTCAGTATTTTTGATGAAACACGATATACTTCTTACTTCAAAAGACTCTGAAAAGCGAATAATCCTATTAGATACTAAATACAAATTGCGAAGTGAGCAAGATTTTGAAGATAAGAAAAAAGGCGTTTCTCAAAATGATATGTACCAAATGGTGAGTTATGGATTGAGGCGAGGATGTAATGATTTATATTTGATTTACCCTAACTTGTTAGATGATGAAATTAGAGATTCAGCAATTTTCACTGTTGAGAGTAATTTTACGGATGTTCCCGACTTCAAAATCAATATCCATGCTATGGAGTTGCCGTTTTGGTCTCTTATGGATTTTGAGCATGTTTCTGAAAAATTGAAAGAGGAACTGTCCCAAATTCTTGGATATAAATCGTCCTCATGGATAATAGCGGGTCAATTTTCATCTTAATCGAAGGTAAAAATATCCTTTTTCTTTCGATTTTTCTCACACATAATCTCATGTATGTATGACTGTATGTATGTGAAATTCACTTTTGGAAAATAAAAGGTTACATTTTTTTAACAAATTCTTTCGATTTCAATCGAGGACTACGCTAAATTGTAAGATGATAAAAAATGGATGAAAAACTACTGAAAACACCAAGAAATTCAACTTTATATTAAAAATTTCGATTTAAGCCAATTTACAGCACCCCCTCAGTATTTGGGCGCAAAAACATTAATCTCCTCTTATTTGCCAAATTTTTATATCATCTTAGGGGTTTAAATCTATCCTAAACGCTGGATTTTTTTTAGTTTTTAAAGATTTGAACTTTCCTTTTCATAAACTTTCCAATAAAATCCTATTTTCGTTGGTTTTTCAAGAATCAAGAATCAAGAATCAAGAATCAAGAATCAAGAATCAAGAATCAAGAATCAAGAATCAAGAATCAAGAATCAAGAATCAAGAATCAACTCTTGCTCGTGTATGATATGTGAAATTGGAGGTTTTTAAAAAATTAAAATAATTCCTCTCTAACCCATTTTTCGATTCCTTCAAAAACCATAATCGTGGGTTTTGCATCGTAAAATGAGCGTTTTACAACATAAATCCTTGTCGAAATTGAGTTTATTTTAGAAAGTGATTCTCAGTAGGCATGTATGTATGCGAAATGGGTGTTTTAAGTTTACCATTTTTCAGCAAAGTGAAGTAAGCACGTTTTTAAACATATCTATTCATCCTCTGGTTTCTGTGGCAACTCGTTTAAGTTTTGGCTTTTATCCAAAAAATTCTTTCTGCTCACTACTTTTAGTCCCGTTGTTTTTTCAATATTCTTTCTGGCTTGTCCTGCCACTTCCCCACCCTTTTTAGCAACATCAAAGTTTTCTTCAAAACCTTGTGCATCATCTTTTTCTGCCAAATTTTTAGTCACAACTTCACCCAACATAGTAAAAACCAATTCTAAATCGGTCATGTGATCCCTCAAATTTTGCTTCTGTAAGCCTTTGATTTGCGTGTGTTCGCTCGGTGTTATCCCAAAAGTGCCTCTTGAAATTTCTGCCGTTAAAATCGAGTATTCTTGACCTTCTTTCACGCCTCTCGCTTTCCATTCATCGGTCAATTCTCTTCTGATATTGATGCTTTTCAAGCGTTGTTCAATCCATTTTTCATCGTATCCTTTGGCCCGATAGATTTCTTTTAATCGGTCAAAACCAATTTCGGGGTCTGATATTTCTTCCAAACGCTCCTGCCCTACCCTTGCCAACCATAGTTTTAAGGGTTCAGCTTTGGGTGACGGCACCGACATAATTATTCTAAAAACGCCTTCATTGTTGGCACAATCGGTCAATCGCTCTTTGCCGTCGGCTGCCTTCATTTTGAACTGGCGACAAATTGTCTCCAATTGAATGTCCCTTTCTTTTAGCTTCGACCAATACTTTCTGGGATTTTTACTCTCCACCAAAACGTTGATTATGTCAACAATTGAAAAATACCATTGCTCATTATCCCAAACCTTTCGGATTGCTTTGTCATCAAATCGTTCTAATGAATTACCAATTTCTGTCATTTTCTTGAATTTTTTATAAAGTTCTATTTTAATCAAAAGTATAAATTTAAAATTAGATAAGGCATCTTGAAAAGCATTTCTAATAAAAAAAATAAAGCAAAAAAGGCATTTTAAAAACAACCCTACTCTATCTTATTTTGGTCGGTTTCTGTAACTATTCATACAATTCACAGCAAAAATACATAATTATTCTATTTTTTTACAGAATATTACAGTATTATTCTGTAATTATTTTTTTCTCCTCTTTTTTAAATCTACTTTTGTGAATTCCATTTTATAGTTATCCATTTGCGTAATCGAAAATCAAAATAGTGGGAATTTAATGATTTTTAGGCTTGAATACTGAGGGGGGTAAAAAATTTCAGAAACACCACGCTTTGAAGAATCGTGAGATTGTAAGTTTAGATAAAAGATGAAATCGTACCACACTATTTTCCATTGCAGTTAAATCATCAAACTACGTTTTACGACCTTATCAGACTTTTTAAGCATGAATATTGGCAACGGCAAGGAAAAAGAGAAATCTCGGCTTAAATGGTAAAAAAACAACTTATTCAAAGCTGCTAACTGTTGTCAGAATGTAGCGTTTTGAGAAATTGCTTTCCATCAAGGTTTTTCATTGATAATGATTTTTAGGGTTTGATGATGCAAACGCAACCTTAAATTTTCACAAAATTTTTAGTCTTGTATTTCAACAAAGTGGTTTCAATTTTACAACAAGGAAATTAAATTAAAAAAAATTACAGAATAATTATAGCAAAATACAGAATAATACTGTAATT
>JAYTMW010000788.1:0-1587 GCA_043728105.1 Saprospiraceae bacterium
TGCTGAACGGTTGGGGCTTGATGCCGCTACGTATTTGGTTTTTGTAGATTCGGAAGTGACTCATAAAGATGTGCTTGAAAGTGTGGATACTATAAAAGGTGTAACCATAACCACCTATTTAGTGCGCTATGATTTAAAAACGGATTTTAAGGTTGACCCGACCGATTAGACTACCCCTCAGTATAGCAGCTTATTTTATTTAAAAACAGGCTATTTTTATTTTAAAAGTATCGAAATAAGTTTTCAGAAAATATAAAAAAGACAATGCGCTATTTTAATACATCGGGTCCGAACATCATCAGTCAGCACTATACGCTGTTGCGCCCTCAATTGGTAGCGGAAGGGTTAAAAAAAATAGAGCAAGATCGTTATTTCACCATATGGGCGCCGCGTCAGACAGGCAAAAGTACCTATTTTCGATTGCTTGCTGATAGGCTTGAAGAAGAAGGATATCGAGTAGCTTTTATTAATTTTGAAAATTTTAAAACAGCTACACTAAGTTCATTCCTGAATAACTTTCATTTCAATCTTTTGACTTTCTGGGGTGTTGACTTTAGACCTTATGATTTAGCGGATACCTTTACCGAAATAACAAAGATTAATGATAGAAAATTAGTGCTTATTATTGATGAAGTAGAGGGTATTAACCCGGATTTTTTTGGTGCTGTACTTCATAGTATTCGTAATGTCTACCATTCTCGCACCAGCCATGCACTCAAATCAGTTATTTTAGTCGGCGTTAGCAATATTGTTGGGGTTGTTCAAGACAATGCCAGCCCATTTAATATTGCCGATAATTTGAATGTGCCTTATTTTACTGATGAAGAAACCCTTGAATTATTAGGTCAACATGAGGCAGAAACGGAGCAGCTTTTTTACCCCTCAGTAAAAGCGAAAATTTCAGACATCACGGCTAATCAGCCGGGCTTAGTGAATGGTTTTGCAGCGCAATTGGTTGAAAATTGCCCTAATAAATCCGTCATTGATTACGCGGATTATCTTGAAGTGGAAGATTGGTTTTTATCTAAATCAATCAATAAAAATGTGTCGAATATTATCAATAAAGCGAAAAAATATCGCCCATTTGTTGAAAGACTCTTATTTACGGAAGCTAAAATACCGTTTCAAATCTATCGTGAAGATGTAAAGGAGCTTTATGTCAATGGCGTTATTACCTACGATGACAATAATTTTGTAACGTTTCGAGTACCTCTCTATCGAAAATGTCTTTATGAAGCCTTTTACCCTTACATGAATGGTGAACAAAATAGGATTCAAAAAAACATAGACGTCAGCGATTATTTTACGCCCGAAGGCTTGTTGAAAATGCCTAAAGTGATTGAAAAATATAAGGAATATGCTTCGCGACGAGGCTTTTTTCATTTTTTAGAAAAAGATGAAAACGGTAAAGTGATTTCAATTAAAGAATCGGCTTTGATGTATAGTTTTGAAACTTATATCAATGCTTTCCTTGGTGTGGTCGGTGGTAAATCTTACATCGAACCCCATACAAATTTAGGTCGGACGGATATGATTATTACTATAGATGGGCAGGAAGCGGTGATTGAATCCAAAGTCTATCAAAAT
>JAYTMW010000789.1:0-1856 GCA_043728105.1 Saprospiraceae bacterium
CATAGGACACATAGATTTATGTAACTCATTGATAATCAAGACTTTAACTTAAACTATGTGTCCTATGTGCCTATGTGTTTAATTTTGTCTAAGCACTTAGTGACAATTAATCTCAAAAAAAAACTGTCACCCCAAAGATGGAATGACATTTTTTTTAGAATCAGGATTCTTACTTCGCCGTTATCTTTTTAACCGAATAAATATCTTTTTCAACATTGATATAATAATTGTCTCGGAAAAAAGAAATATCATTATAGGTCAAAGGTTTATCTGGGAAAGTTGCCCCGTATTGGATTGCTTTCACTTTTAGCAAAGTGCTATCTGCCATACTATAACGATCACCTCTTTGTATTTGTGTAAAAACTTTGTTGCCTCTTGTTTCTACATACTTTAAGTTCGAAGCACCTTCCTTTCGCCATGTTAAACCATCGTCGGAGGATGAAGAGAACTCGGAAGGTTGGTAGCCCGTTGTATAAATTTTACTACCAAATTTAAAGAAATCGTAAATCCACTGAGTGGATAACTGCTTAACCGTACCATCGGCTGCCACTCTGAAACTACCGCCTTTTGTTGCCAAATACAAATTTCCTTCAATAAACCGGACGGATTCCCATTGACTTGCCGCTAAATTCGGTATTTCAACCCGCTTGCGCAAAGCAATGGGATTAAAAGTGGCGAAATTATCGGCTTGAAAATTTAAATTAACATCAAAAATCAAAACCGTTGGCTTGAAACCAGGCGTAACCGTGCCAGTCAGATAAAATTTTGTGCCATCAGAACTAAAACACCACGGCGTGCGAGAAGGCTCTTTATCTATTGAAAAAGTTTCATTTTTGGTCGAATCTAAAAATTTAGTTGGGTTAATGGCCTTAACCACCGACGCATTTCGAGCCAAATGAAACTCTACGTAAGGCGTGGCATCGTTGCCTTGCAAACCTTTGATGACCCTCGCAAACACATTGTCAGCCATCACGGGTGTACCCAAGAAATCACGGTCGGTTCTCAACAAACGTTTCTCTTGCAGATTGCGATTGATGTCAACCCTAAATAGGTTGTTATTTGTCAAAAAGTAAATTTCAAAAGGCGTAGCGTGAATGGTTCTGATGGCTTGGTCTGCCTTAACAAGGCTAAATGGCTGCCATATCTCATCAGGCGATATGCCCGTATCGGGAGTCGGTTCTTCTTGGATTACAGGTACGCAACTTGAAAAAATCAGTGCCGAAAGGGCAAAGAAGAGTGCAAAATTTCTCATGTGATTAGTTTGTTTGTTCGTCAAAATTTTAGATAACACCGTGTGATTCAATTCTTTATAAATAATTTTTGGTTTACATGTTATTAATCTCAACAATTAATAAGCGACAAAATTAAGGGAATCTAAGCCTTAATGCCACTTTTTCACATAAAAAAATAAAAAAAGCCCAATCTGAATGGTCGAATTGGGCTTATACGAAATAAAAAGTGACTGCAAAACTGATTGGAACACTTTAAAATCTAATCTATCATTTCTTGAAATTATCTATCTACTCATGCTGATTTTTAAAGATGATACAAAAATGATACATGCCTATCACAGAATTATCACGCAAAAAAATAAGCATAAGTTTTTAATTGATTTACTTTGCACTAAATTTTATTTTTATTCATTCGATTTTACATTTTGCTACAATATTTTTAATGAAAAAATCTATAATATTTGTTTTAATACTGTTGAACGTTGGTGAAATCCCGATGCTTTCGGGAAGGGGGTACTGTTTGATGGCTCAAAATGCCGACCCTGCACCTTTTGCAAATACTATCAATACGGATGATCTTCGAGCGCATCTCACGGTGCTTACGTCTGACTCACTCGAAGGGCG
>JAYTMW010000790.1:0-5663 GCA_043728105.1 Saprospiraceae bacterium
AGCCACATCGTTCATGAAATCCACGCAGTTTTTATTGAAAAGATTGTATGATTGTGACTTCCAATTTTCGACTTCTTTCAAAGATTCGGTGAATTGCAAACTATCAACTTCGATGATAAAACGCCTCACAAAACGTTCTTTATTACTGTTCTTTGTATAACCTTCTATCAACTGTCCTTCTACACTTCTGAAAAGACCCATACCTTTTTTTGGAAAAAAACCATACGTAAATTGTTCGATTTTTTGCTGAGATGAGTCTTCGCTTCGCCACGTAATAAAGGCATGGCCGCCAATTGAAAAAGGGACAAAAGTGGCAAAACGAGCTGAAAATAATACATAATAATGTTGCTGATTTTGAGCAAAACCAAAAATAGATAGGAGTGAAAAACAAAGCACTAAAAAGCGTTCTCTAAGCAGCATTTTTTGGTAGAAATTTTTATTAGAAAAAAGAATTTCAGTTTTAATCAAAATAAAGAGTCAAAAAATATTCATGTAGATTGGTTAAAAACTCTAAGGAATGAAACAGAAATAATTCTCCTAAATGGTGGACTTCATTTCTATTTCATTCCTAATTTACCAACGCAAAGATAAAAAAACCTTATTTGGTAATGCCTTTTGCTCAAAATACTGAGGGGGTAAGCGTCAAATCTTAAATTGAAAACCAAACAAAATATTGCTTTGCAAATAGAAAAAATGTTGTGCAGCATGATCACGTTCTGATTCTGTGGTGCGAATATTGGGCATATTGATGAAGCCACCTTTTAAATCACTTTGGACGAAAAAATGTCTTCCGAAGGTTACGTTTAAACCCACTTTTACACCCACGCCGTAACCTGCAAAATGGTAAGCGTCATGGCGTTTGCCTTTCAAAAGTTGGGTATTGGTTTTAGGCATCAATGCGCCTACGCTTATGCCTTCTGTAAGGTTAATTTGAATGCCTTTAAGTTTGATTTTACTCAAATCAGTGATTTTATCGTAGCGATTTACCTCGAAATTCAAATAATTTAAGCCATCGGTGTGTTCAAAAGTGAGAAAATCTTCTGTCAAAACGATGTCTTGACCTGTGTATGTCTCTGGTAATTGGCTACTTGTTTGTGGCGTATTACCTACGATTTTTACAGTTTGATTTTGAGTCATTACATATTTCATGTGATCCACACCAAACGAAATATCGTATTTATCACTAAAAAAATAGCCAATTTTATAATTCACTTGAGGAATTGTGACAGTAGTTGGGCTGAAATAGACACCCACATCAAAAGGGGTTTGTCTGTCTTTTGCCGCCACATTTTCAAGTGTGAAATTATATCCATCGCCTTTAAAATGTAAGTCAGATTTGGAGTATTGGGCTTGATTCCAACCCCAATACATGTAGAGTTTTCCTTTTCGGGGCGTCTCATTTTGTGCAATTAAGGATGTTCCGTATGCACTCAAAAGTAGAATCAAATAAAGTTTATGGGTGATTTTCATTGCTATTTTTTTACAGTTTTTTAAATGCTTAGTAAAGAGTAAATAATAAATAGGTCATTTTTTTTGAAATACATAGGCACATAGGATACATAGAAGTTGTATAAAGTGTTGATTATTAAGGTTTTATACATAATACGGTGTGTCCTATGTGTTTAATTTTGTCTTTGCACTTACGATATTTTAATCAATCACTTCATAAATAGTAATTGGTGTTTTTTTATTTTTAACTTTAATATCGCCAATGACTTGACAATTAAAAGAGTCTTTTACTTTTTCATAAATGGCTTTGCTAATCACTATTTGCCCAGGTTGGGCGGCAGATTGAAGGCGTTGAGACGTATTCACCACGTCACCAATGACCGTAAAATCCAATCTTTTGAGTGCCGCAGAACCAATATTTCCAGAAATCATTTCACCCGAATTGATGCCAATGGAAACTTTTGGCAAGAAGGTTTCATTTTGCGAAAGCTCTTCTTCTTGTGCTTCTATGGCTTTATGAACGGCAATGGAGGCTTCGATGGCTCTATCTAAATGAAATTCCCCTCTGAAAACCGCCATGACGGCATCGCCCAAAAACTTATCCACATATCCACCATGCGCAATGATTTCTTTGACCATCAAATCAAAATATTTATTGATGAGTTTGACGACAAAATTGGCTGATTCTTTTTCAGAAATAGCTGTGAAGCCACAAATATCCATAAAAACGACGGTTGCTTCAACCGTTTCGTTGACTAAAAGCGAGGATTCATATTCCGTGCGGGTCATAAATTGCAGCACGCTATCGTCCACATACATCCTCAGAATATTATTTTCTTTAATGGCTTGAATGGTTTCTCTTAATTGCGTGACGTATTTTAAGGTCTTTATCAGCGTCAATTCTAAATCCTCGAACTGAATGGGTTTGCAAATAAAGTCAAAAGCACCACGATTCATGGCACATCGAATGTTGTCCATGTCACCATACGCTGACACAATTACGGCTTTGAGTAAAGGATTTTTTTCATTCAATTTCACCAAAAGCGTCAACCCATCCATGATAGGCATATTTATATCACTGAAAACAATTTCCACGTCGGGATTGGCATCAAGTGTTTCTAAGGCTTCTTGACCATTTTTAGCAAACACAAATTCGTATTCTTGCTCTCTTATTTGACGACGAAATTTTTGACGAATGAGTTGTTCAAAGTCATTTTCGTCATCCACAATCATGATTTTGGACTTCATAATAAGGTCGTTAGCTTTTCTTTAAGGAAATTAAAATCAATGGGTTTATTTAAAAAATCGTTTGCACCTAAACGCATGGCTTGTTCATAATTTTCCTTATCGCCGTAAGCCGTTATCATCATCACAACGGGCGGCGGGGCAGGGGATTCCAATCGGATGCGGCGCAACAACTCCAACCCACTCATGCCGGGCATATTAATGTCAGAAAGTATCAAAATGGCCTCATGCTCATGTTCTTTCAAAAACGAAAGAGCGTCTTCGCCCGAATACTTGAACGAAAATTCAAACAAACCTTCACGAATCTCACGGCGAAAGCGCTGTTGAAATAAGGTTGTGATGTCTTGTTCATCATCTACGACTAAAATCTTCATCTGTCTTTTAGTTTTTAATGGGTAAAGATTCCATTTTAGGTATTTACTCACTGTTTTATGCTGCGCATAAAAGGCGGGTATGAAAAATATTTTTTTTGGTTTAACTTAATTTTTTCAATTAGAAATTTTATAAAATTTCTAATTGAAAAAATTAAATCAAACCATTTAGTTTTTTTAGTTAATACGCTTTTTAGTTAATCAAAAAGAGTGAGTAGATACACACAAAATTGGAACGGCACTTTATTTTTAATAAGCCAAAAACTGCTTCAAAGGTAAGGCAATGTGATAATAAATTCAGTAAATTCTCCCTCTTTTGTTTCTACTTTTAAGGTGCCACCATGTCCTTTTGTGACAATATCGTAGCTCAAAGACAAGCCTAAGCCTGTGCCTTGACCCGTAGGTTTTGTGGTGAAAAAGGGTTGGAAAATTTTATTTTTAACGCTTTCAGGCATACCCGTTCCGTTGTCTTTTATCCGTATCTCAATCGTCTTTTTTATCTGTTTTGTACCCACAAATACTGAGGGGGTATAATTATCCGAACTCTCCAAGGGTATCAAACCCTTGCAGAGTTGTTGGCGTTGATTGACAGCGTAAAAAGCATTGTTAATCAGGTTTAATAAAACCCGTCCAATGTCTTGTGGAATGACCGTTATTTTGGGCAAAGATTCTTGAAAATGCGTAACCATTGTGGCATTGAAATTTTTGTCTTTAGCCCTAAGTCCATGATAGCTAAGCCGCAAATATTCATCGGCTAAAGCGTTGATGTCGGTAAGTTCTTTTATGCCTGTGCTGGTGCGTGAATGCTCAAGCATATTTTTCACAATATTACTTGCTCGCTTGCCATGATGATTGATTTTATCTTGATTTTGAATCAAATCATTGGTTAATTCGTCAATTAAGCCCCAATCTTTTTCAGGTTTTACTAATTCTTCTTTTAGCTCTTTTGCCAAATCCACGCTGAGTTCAGCGAAATTATTGACAAAGTTTAACGGGTTTTGAATCTCATGCGCAATGCCAGCGGTAAGCTCACCCAATGATGCTAATTTTTCGGATTGAATGAGTTGACTTTGCGTGGATTTTAGTTGCATGAGTGTAAGTTCTAATTCCTCTTTTTGTTGAGTCAACTCTGCGGTGCGCTCGGCTACTTGATTTTCCAGTTCCATTCGTTTGGCTTCGAGTGCTTTTCTTTCGTCCGCTTCTTTCTTTCTTTGAATGCGTTCACGTTTATTTTGTCTGAGCGCATAAATACCAAAACCTATCGTCCAACAAATCGTAAATCCATTAATTGTATCAAAAAGAGAGTTGAAAGATTTATGAAAATCAGGTGTAATAAAACTGAATAAATCATTTATAATAGAATAACCTAAAATGGGTATTACGGCAATCAATAATAAACGGGCAGACCGAAAATCTTTTGATTTATAAACGGCATAAACAATGATAAATAATATAAGATAATAATATTTATCTGAAATGAAATGTATAGATAACAATTTAGCTACGGCAAGCAACGGAATGGCAACAACCCAAGCATATTTCAAATATCTATCCCATTCGGGCATCCGCACCGCTGTTTCTAAATAGTCACGCAAAAATTTCATCACACCAGCGGTGATGGCGGTTTTCATAACAATATCTCCGAAATCAAAATCCATTTAGTTATGTCTTTAGGTAAAAATTTGGGTAATCGTTTACAGCGGCAATTTAATCATAAATTCGGGAAATTCATTTTTAAGATAATAGACTTATGCGGAAATAAAATTATTTTTGAATAAGTCAAATTACGATTAAGTTTTTAGAAAACATTTTGACCAAACGTAATTACGATTAAGTTTTAGAGAACATTTTAGACCAAATGTAATTACGATTAAGTTTTTAGAAAACATTTTAGACTAAGTAACGAGTAAAAAATAACATGGTCAATTTGTAGTTTTTTTTTGAAACACATAGGCACATAGGACACATAGCTTTTTAGGAATATT
Source organism: Saprospiraceae bacterium (assembly GCA_043728105.1). Taxonomy (GTDB): domain Bacteria; phylum Bacteroidota; class Bacteroidia; order Chitinophagales; family Saprospiraceae; genus JAAFJT01. The sequence goes on from JAYTMW010000790.1 coordinate 5,051, forward strand.
TTTCATAACTCGTTGAAAATCAAATAATTATACATTGTTCTATGTGTCCTATGTGCCTATGTGTTTCAAAAAAATGACCTATTTATTATTTACTCGTTACTAAGCGTAATTACGATTAAGTTTTTGGAAAATATTTTAAAATTTCCGTTTCCGAAACCGCTCTCTGACTTTTTTGAATAACAACATTTATTTTAATTTTACTAAGTGTCAAGACAAAATTTTGTCCTTGCACTTACTTAGATTTAGCAACAACTAATAATTAAATTTTTTTTGAATAAATCTAATTCTACTTTGGTACTTTATACACACTGTTTTGTACCCAGCATAAAACAGTGTGTGTGTAAAGTGCCAAAGTAGAACTAATAATGATTGATAAATTATGAATGATGAATTTGTGAAATTGCAGAATTCATGTACCTTGAAGCATTAAATTTATTAACTAAACCACAATTTATATCATGGAAGAAGAAGAACTTTTGGAACAACCCAAAAAAAAGAAAAAAGACAAGGAAAAAGACAAAGAAAAAAAATCCAGCCGCACGGTCGAAACCATGTATCGCACGACCATGGCAAACCATATCCGCTTGAGCGAAATGGCGGACAGCAAAGCGGG
>JAYTMW010000791.1:0-6449 GCA_043728105.1 Saprospiraceae bacterium
TATCAACGTGGGTATCTCTGTATCACGTGTGGGTGGTAACGCTCAGATTAAATCCATGAAGAAAATTTCAGGTACTTTGAAACTTGACCAAGCACAATACCGTGAATTGGAAGCGTTCTCAAAATTCGGTTCTGATTTGGATGCTGCAACAAAAGCTGTTTTGGATAAAGGTGCTCGTAACGTGGAACTTTTGAAACAACCACAATATGCCCCTGTAACGGTTGAAAAACAAGTGGCAGCGATGTATTGCGGTACAAACAATTTGCTTCGTAACGTACCTGTCAATAAAGTAAAGGCATTTGAAGAAGCCTTCTACATGGCTCTTGATGCACGTCATAAAAACATCCTTGAAAACCTCCGTAAAGGCAAGTTGGAAAATGATGATTTGGCGACTTTGAAGAGTTTGGCAGAGGAGATTACAAATCAGGTTAAGTAATTGATTATCAATTGTTTATAAATATACCCCCTCAGTATTTTGATGATTTTCCGAGAAATATTGAGGGGGAACTTTCAAAATTACAGCAAAAAAGTTGTTTAATTTTTTTTCAAGTAACTTAGTATTAAAGCGTTTTTAAGTCACTTTTAAATATTAAAGTCATGGCTTATACAGATTTTACGTTAGAAACAATTGAAGAAAAGTTTGGGATAAAAAATCGAGAAATTCGATTGTTTGGTGTTATCGGCTCAATAGAGCCAAGTGCCAAGTTGAAGGATGATTTGGAAGAAGCCAATACGTATCCATTACGTACTGAAAAAGCGAAATCTGAACTCTTAGTTATGCCTGTTTTGAAAGAATTAAGAAGAATAAGTAGTCGTTATTTTACAATATATTCGGGTGAGGTACTCAATGCAGATGCCGCTAATGGATTAAATGGAGAGTGTGATTTTATTTTAGCCAAGGATATTGGTTCTTATTCTATCAATTATCCAATTCTTCAATTGGTAGAAGCTAAAAAAAATGATATTGATTTAGGTATTCCACAGTGTGCTGCGCAAATGGTTGGTGCAAAAGTGTTTAACCAGAAAAAAGGCGTAGAACCCGAAATGATTTATGGTTGTGTCACAACGGGTGATGAATGGTTATTTATGAGATTAGAAAAAGATATTGAAATTGATACTCAAACATATTATTTGAATCAATTACCAGAGATATTGGGTGTTTTTCAGCATATCATCGAGTATTACAAAGCTACTTTGAAATAAAAATAAATTGATACCCCCTCAGTATTTTAAGAAAAAAACAAGCGTTTAAGAGTCGCAATACTCCCTACGCATGACTCAATACAAGCAATGGCAAATTTAAAAGAAGTCCGTATCCGAATAGCGTCGGTTATTTCCACGCAACAGATTACCAAAGCGATGAAAATGGTATCTGCATCGAAGCTCCGTAGAGCCCAAAATGCGATTACCCAAATGCGCCCGTATGCGGAAAAGCAAAATCAAATGTTGTCGAATATCTTATCCAATTTGGATGGTGATGGAAGTACGTCATTTGGAAATGAGCGTGATATTCAAAGTGCAGCGATAGTTGTTGTGACCTCAAATCGTGGTCTTTGTGGTGCTTTCAATACGAATATCATCAAAGCTGCTGCGGCTACTATCAATGGTAAATATGCTACGCAACGTGATAACGGCAAATTAGCAATTATTTGCATTGGCAAAAAAGGCAATGATTTTTTCCGTCGTCGTTATCCCAATTTAGTGGTGAGTGATTATATGGACATGTTCGGTGATTTGTCTTTCGATAATGTGAAACGTGCGGCACAAATGGTCATGGATGGTTTTGAGCAAAAGAAATATGATCATGTGACAATTGCTTATGGTCGTTTCAAAAATGCGGGTATGCAATTTGCGGAAGCGGAGCAGTTTTTACCTGTAAAAAAATTAGAGGTAATAAAAGTAACGGGTGCAAGCAAAAAGAAATCGGATTACATTTTTGAGCCAGACCAAACCACACTTTTGCAAGAACTTGTGCCAAGCATTTTGCAAACATCTTTCTATAAATGCTTGCTCGATACACACGCATCTGAGCATGGCGCACGTATGACAGCGATGGATAAAGCGACTGAAAATGCCAATGAATTGTTGAAAAACTTACGTATCAACTACAATAAGGCACGTCAAGAAGCGATTACGAAGGAGCTTTCAGAAATTGTGGGTGGTGCAGCCGCTTTGGAAAGTTAATTTAGAAAATATTTTGTTTTATATACAAAAGCCTTGTTCGAGCCATCGAGCAAGGCTTTTGTACATAAAGAAACCATTTTATTGTATAAAAAAGCATAACGATTCACAAACAACTCACTTTCCATAAGAAAATATCATCCAATCTAAACTTCCTTTTTTGATAAACATAAATAATGAGCCGACCAATATCGGTGTCAAAACTGATAAAACAATAACATAAAAATACCATCGTGGCACTTTAGATCTATCTATAATCTCCGCTATGAGCGAAATGAGAAGCACAAAAATGCCAATAGCAGCAAATGAAAGACTCAATAGGGTTGCTACAAAATCATTCCACAACCACAAAAGGAGATAAATGATGATTTGAATGAAAAAAATTTCAAAAACATAGGTTCGTTTTCCACTCTTTTGAGTGTCTCCCATACTGTACCTGCCTTCAATGGGTGTCTTTGTCATATCGAATTATTAATTTTACACTCAAAATATAAGAATTTCCAAACAATCTTATTCAATTTTATTTATTCTGATTTATCTTACGGCAAAAATATAAAAACGAATGGCAATTATACCATCGCAACTCAAAACAAGAGACAATCTAACGCTTAAAATAAGAAGTTGGGAAGTAGCAAACCCAAGAGCTATCGTATTTCTTATTCATGGCTTCGGCGAACATGCGGGAAGATATGAGCATGTGGGCAAATTCTTCAATCAGCACAATATGACTCTCACAGCTTTAGATTTGAGAGGACATGGTGAATCTGAGGGTAGGAGGGGACACGCACCTAACTTTGATGCATATTTAGACGATATTCACCTTTTTACATTTAGCATTTATAAATTATTCTTAAAAACGCCTTTGTTTTTATATGGGCATTCGATGGGTGGTAATTTGGTTTTGAATTATTTAATTAAAAGAGATCCCATGATGTTGAGAGGAATAATCACGACAGGACCTTGGATTCGTTTAGCATTTGAGCCAAAGCCTTATATGATTACTTTGGGTAAAATAATGCGCAAAATTTATCCATCATTCTCGCAGCCGAGTGGCTTAATAGAGGAGCATGTTTCGAAAGACCCAATTGTTGTGAAAGATTATATCAACGACCCTCTCAATCATTCGAGCATAACAGCATCAGCGGGAATGGGGTTGACAGAATCCGCCGCTTTTTTGAATAAATTTAGAGGTTTGGTAACCATTTCTGCGCTCATTATGCACGGAAGCGAAGATTTAATTACGTCTCAATCTGCAAGTGAAGAATTCGTTGACAGGGTGAAATGTGGAGATATGACTTACAAAAAATGGGATGGTATGTATCATGAGGTGCATAACGAACCCGATAAATTAACTGTATTGAACTATACATTAGATTGGATGAATGAAAGAATTTACGATTAAAATAATATGCTAATAGAGTATTTCATTTTGTAAGTAACTGATAATCAATTATTTATAAAGATAAAAATATTCCTTTACTTTTAACTCAATAACAAATTTAAAAAATTATGACAGCAATTGATTTTTTAGAATCACTCCCTGCAAAAGTAAATCCTGATGCCTTAGCGGGCGTGGAAACTGTTTTTCACTTCAATTTAGACAGTGGCAGTATTGAAAAAACCGTAAAAATTTCGGGCGGCAAATTAGAGGTTACGGATGGCTTAGTCGGTGAATCAAAATGCACCGTCTCTGCCAAATCTGAAACCTTAGTGAAACTCGTGAAAGGTGAAGAAAACCCTATGACTGCTTTCATGATGGGTAAAATAAAAATATCAAATCCGGGTGAAATGATGAAATATGCTAAGATGTTTGGATTGATGTAAAATACTTAATCTTACTTTAAAACCCTACATAAAATGTTCACGCCTCGTTTTTGCTGCGCAAAAAAATGTTTTGAAGATTTTTTTTTGGATTGAAGCTATTTTCAAGAGAAAAATTGAAAATTTTTCTCTTGAAAATAGCTTCAATCCATAGAAAGGTCACGTCTGTACGCTTTTTTGCGTAGCAAAAACAGTGAGTAAATATTATGTAGGGTTTTAAAATCTTACTACAAAAAAAAGACCCCCTCCTTATTTAGCTTAAAAAAGCAAAAATACTGAGGGGGCCTTTTTTTATAACCCATTGATTATCAAAACGTTACAATTCGTACATCAAACATCGCACATCCATCCTACTTCCCACTCTTCAAACTCTTAAAATATTCCTCCACCAGAGTTTTATAATAAGGTTTCAAATTAGGATTCACACGGTTATATTGCTCCACTTCCGCTTGACGTTTTTTAATGTATTCTTGTAATCCTGCGGGCATCTGATTTTGTAAATCTTTAGCCGTGTTAGCTTTACGTTCCTCGTTTTGGTCTTTTTCACGCTCTGCTTTTTCAGATTCTAACAAACGAGTCAAGATTTGCTCATTGCGTTTCAAAGTTTCGTTTGTGAGTTGTTTATTGACCAATTCGGTTTCTGTTTTCTCCATTTGGTCAACAAGTTCTTGCAAACCTTTGTCGCCTTTGCCACGCTCTTGCAGTTCTTTTTGTTTCTGTTTCAAAGCCTGACGCATAGCCGCTTGTTGGGCTGCCATTTTAGCAAATTCTTTCGATTGTTGCCCTTTGCCCATGCCTTGCAGCTTCTCTTTCATTTGTTTCAGCGATTCATTCACGCCTTTTTGCCCTTCACCCATTTTGTCTTTGGGTTGCCCGCCTTTGCCTTTTTTGCCTTTGCCGGGTTTATCGCCAGGGTTCGGGCAGCTTTCTTTACCTTCGGCTTCGTTCATCTCGTTTTGCATTTGCTGCATACTTTCAGAAAGCATCAAAGCCAAATCGTTGACGTTTTTCATGGTGCGTTGCTGCCAATCTTGACCCTCAAATTTCTTTCTATCTTCGAGTTTTTCAAGCGATTCTGCCATGTTTTGCTTAATATCCGTCACTTTTTCAACCACAAATGTCTGAATGGCGGGTTGACGTTGCGCCAATTTTTGCAACGAGTCATCAATCATTTCAAAGTCACCTTGCAACTTTTTTTGTTGCTGAATCAGCTTCACATAGCGAGGCGTATTTTCCGTAGCCGTTTGAAAATCCTTCATATTTTGCTCTTGGTCAAAAGACAAAGAGACCAAATTTTCTAATAATTGACGCACAGCTTTCAAGTCTTCGGCAGTCTGGTCTTCCTTACTTTTCTTTTGCGACTGCTTCATTTTGTTCGCCTTATTCTTCATTTTGCTCGCCGCTTTTTTCTGTTTTTGCGCCGCTTTTTGATTTTCTTTTTTATCCAAATCTTCCTTACTATCCTGCATCTCCTTCTCAATTTCCTTATCGTCTTGCTTGGTGTCAGGCATTTCATTCGGGCGTTTCAGTTCCTTGTTCTTTTTCTCCATTTCCTCTTGCTGCTTCTGGAGTTTGTCAAACTCTTTGTTCAGCTTATCTTGCTCTTGCTTCATTTCTTCTTGGCTTTTTTTATTTTCCTCGCTGTCTTTTGCGAGTTCTTCTTCTTTTTTAGCCATTTCTTCGAGCTTATCAATTTGCTCTTGTTGCATACTTTCGACCTCCATTTGCTTGAACATCTCTTCCACACGCTCCATGTTTTTCATCTGCTCCTCATTACTGAATTTCATTTCATCCATTTTTTCTAAGGCTTGGTCTTTCTCCATTTTTTGCAACAATTCTTCAATTTGCTTCAACAACTCCTTCATTTCAGGATTCTGCAAATCTTCAAACATCTTAGCAACTTGCTCTTGTTTCTTTAGGATTTCTTCATCTTTCTTATTCAGTTCTTGATTTTGCTTCTGATTTTCTTGAAAATTCTTTTGCGCTTCTTTGATTTCTTGCTCCATTGCATTTTGGCGTTGCATGAGTTTTTCAGCTTCTTTTTTCATCTGCCAATCCACATCTTTTTGCTGCAACATTTTTTCACGCAATTTCATCACGTCTTGTTGAATCTTCTTGGATTCTTCAATCGCTTTTTTCAAATCAGCCTTGATGTCATCATTGTTTTTAGCGATGTTTTTTTCTATTTGCTCCACGCTTGGCACGGCAAAAACCATGACTTGCGTTTTTGCAGATTTTGAACCATTTGCACCGTCATTATCATACGTTTCAAAATAATACGTCACTTCGTCACCTGCTTTGAGGTTCAAATCTTGCGAATTAAACGTGTATTGGTATTGCACGCTCTTACCCGCAGGTTTGGGCAAAGGCACTTTCACAACTTGCCCTTGATTGTTACCACTTTTCACTTGATAATTAAAACTTAGGCTTGTTAAACCATAATCATC
>JAYTMW010000792.1:0-15385 GCA_043728105.1 Saprospiraceae bacterium
AGAAACTTTGGTAGTGGTGTAAATTATAACTTTGATAATAAAAAAACGAAGCTCAACTCGAGCTATTTTTACAACCAAACGAACCTCAATTTGGATGAATTATCGTTTCGACAAACATTTTTTCAAGGCACTTCTTTCTTAAATAATGATACCTCAAATTTGACTGATTTTAGACAAAATCACAATATTTTGGCTCGATTGGAACAGGAAATTGACTCCAATAATACGGTGATTGTGAAAGCTAATTTGCGTTTTAGCGGCAACACTATGACGGAAGATAACAGCCAATTTTTCTTCCAAAATCCGCAAACACCTTCCAATCGGTTGGCGTTGTTGAATACCAATGATTTGAACTCGCATAACTTGACGAGTTACGCCATTTTCAGACATCGGTTTAAGAAAAAAGGTCGCTCAATTGCGCTCAGTACGTCTTTCAATGATGTAAAAAGTAATGCGCTTGAAAACATCCGAATCAACAATCGGATTTTTACGGGCTTAACACTAAAAGATTCCATCAGTCAATTGGATAATGACAATGATAAAATCAATCGGCAGATAAAATCAAGTCTTTTATACACCGATGCCTTGTCGAAAACGGTTTTTTGGGAAACTTTTTATAATTTTAGTAATACGAACAACAACGTGAATCGTCAGGTTAACAATCTAAAAATCAACAATGAAAGAGTTGATACTTTAAGTGTTTTTTACAAAAACAACATTCTTTACAACCGTTTAGGTACAAGTTTTCGCTATTCCAAAGACGGTATGAACATATCGGCAGGGGCGGCGGCACAACAAATTAATTTGCTCGGACAATCTTTTGCGGACGAAAATAAACCTTTGAAGAAAGAAGTAAAGCCCGATCCGTTTATTAATTTTATCCCTAATGTTTCTGTAAACATAGAACCAAAAAACAATATGTATTTAGGTTTTGATTATAATTATGGCGTAAAAGCACCTGACATAAATGATTTGCAACCCATCAATAATCTGAATAATCCCGCATTTAGAGTGGAAGGCAATGCAGGTTTGGTGCCTGAACGCAGCCACAATGTGAGTATGAATTTTAATTATTTCAATCCCGGTAATTTCTCCTACGCAGGTGTTTGGGCGAGCGCAAATTTTTATGACAATCAAATCATTTATAACCAAAATTTGCAAGTGGCAGAAACGGGTATCGTAATGATTACAAGACCCGAAAATCTCAAAGGCGGCGGCGGGCAAATGATAAACTCAAACGTTTGGATGGGTTTTCCCATCGTGAAAACAAAACTCACCATGAACATTAACGGCGGTATCAACTACAATTTTTCGCCCTCGTTCATAGACGGACAGCGCAACGATACCCGCAACATGGGCTATAATGGTAGTTTAAGTTTTAATTTAACGCCTAATCCAAAAATTATCGTGGATTTGAGTATAAATCTGAACTTGAATAATATTAAATATTCGATTCAAACCCAACAAAATCAAACCATTTTGAACAATGGCGTGGATTTGTCGGTGAAATGGAATTTTATACCCAAATTTTTCTTAGAAAGCAATTTAGATTATAATGCTTACAAAAATGACCGTTTCAATTTTGACCAAAAAATTCCGATTTGGAACGCTTCGGTTCGTCGTTTGTTGGGCAAAACCAACCGTTTTGAAGTGCGTTTGGCGGTGTTTGACCTTCTGAATCAACGTCAGGCAATTCGTCAGAATGGTTCTCAAAACTACATCAGTCGGACAATTTCTCAAACGCTGGCTCGCTACGGCATGTTGAGCGTGACGTATAATTTGCGTGGGCATGAGGATAAATTGAAGAAAAATAATTGGATGTAATTGGGTAATTGATAGTTTTTTGCAAGTAAAATATTAACACGAATAACACAAATTATAAATGGAATTTTTCTTATTTAGATGTGATGATTTATGTGTTTATAAACGGTTTACTTGTAAAAAATCTCAAGGTGCAGAGCACCGTAATATTTGTCATGCCTTTGGCTTGATGGCGCAAAATGCGCTCATAACAGAAGAGCTAAGTTAGTGTCCCAAAGGTGCAGCGCACCGTAATATTTGTCTGCCCTTTCTGTTTATTTATTACAAATATTGCGGTGCGCTGCACCTTGAAATTTTTCATAAGAAAGCCGTGTATGTTTATATCCAAATTGGTCTTTTTCGTGTTTACATTCGACTCATTCGTATTTTAAAATTTTCCGCTACAAAAAGCAAAAATTACGTCAAAATACTGAGGGGGTGCCTTTTTGAAATTTATAAGCATCAAGACAAAATTATTTAGCGTTAATTCTCCGAGGGTTTGAAACCCTCGGAGAATTGTAATACATTGATAATCAACATTTTATACATAAAATTTTAATAAAAAATGAAGAAAATAATTGTTTATCTTTTAATCATAATGCCTCTTTTCATGCGAGCACAACAAGCACCGCAAGGCACAGAAGGCACTGTACGCTATTTGAAAACCCAAAATTGGGCTAAAATGATGGCATCTTTGGACTACATGAGCAAGCAAACCCGTGAGCGCATCATGTATCAATGGGGCAGCCGAAGCGAGTGGAAACAGTTTTGCGTGTTGCATTTCAACGCCAAAGAAACGAAATATGAGAACTCCGAAGAACGGGCGGAACCCGATGACGAGGGTTATTCATGGCGCAAAAATGCGTACTCTGTGAAGCGTAATTTTGAGCAAAACACCATGAATGAAGTCTATGAAATGTTGGGTAAAACCTATATTATCGAAGATTCTCTAAGGGGTTTTGATTGGAAAATTCAAAATGATTTGAAAGAAGTGGCAGGGCATATTTGCATGAAAGCCTTTTATGAAGACACGTTGAAAAAGCAGAAAATAGTCGTTTGGTTTGCGCAAGATATACCTATGAGCGCAGGGCCCGAGCGTTTTTATGGTCTGCCAGGCTTAATTCTGGAAGCCAATTACAACGATGATGCTTTGATTCTAACCGCCGATAAAATTGATTATAAAAAATTGACTACCGAATTTGACCCGCCTAAAAAGCAGAAAGGAAAAAAGATAAAAGAAACGGAGTATTTTGCTATTCTGAAAAAGCAAATTGATGAGAAGATTAAAGAAGAGCAACCGTGGTTTTGGGGAGATATTCGGTATTGATTTTTGAATTTAATAAGCACTAACTTGCGCCAAGTCTGAAAACTTGACGCAAGTTTTTTAGTTATAAGACAAAATTATTCATTAATTGCTGTAATGATATATTGATAATCCAAAGACGTATCGTCGGAATTAATTTGCTTGAACCCTGCTTGTTTTAATTCTTTTTCCACCAAACTCAAGGGTAATTTAATGCTCACGGGTGGTCCTACGGGAATATTTTTTTCTTTGTAATCCACAATCAAAACCTTACCACCTTTGGCAATACCCATTCTTAGTTTTTTCATATAATCTACTCTGCTTTGGATATACATGTAGGTATTGACGATAATGACAGCGTTGGTTTCTCCTTTTTTCAACTTGGCATCATCCACATCCACCAATCGTGCTTCAAATTTTGCTCTCAATTCGGGAGATAGTTCTTGTTTAGAACTATCCATGAGGGAAATGAAACGTTGGTCAATATCTAAAGCAATAACTTTTTTGGCTTTCTGAACAATTCGGAACGCAAAAAAGCCCGTTCCAGCACCCAAATCCGCTACGGTTTGCGTGCTTAAATCGCCCAGACGATTGATAATCATATCGGGCTTTTGCCAAATTAGACGGTCTCGACTTTCATAGTCAGCAATGAGGTCATTGAATTTAGCACTCGATTTGTCTTTATTGTCCAAAGGGGTTGAGCCGCCTTGATAGCCGCCTGGCCTTTCTTGATTTTGCTTACATGCAACAAAAAAGACACAAAAGAAGATAAAGAAATTATATTTAAAATAAATTTTCATAAGCAATTTTTAGAATAAGTATTCTCAAAGGTAAGTTCTATGACCGAGATTGTAAAATTGTTTTTTCTATAAATAAAAAAACCCGCAAAGCAAGTTGAAAATTGCTTTGCGAGTCTGTTTTGTTCAAAATACTGAGGGGGTAAGACTTATAAATTCAATCTCAAAGAAAGATTGTGCGTACCGTTGAAAACGTTAGTTGCCAAATAACCGTAATCAATGGATAATTTTTGATCTCCTGATTTATTGAAAGGCAATTCTACAGATATACCACCGCAAACGCCTGTGAAAACAGACTTGTTTACGTCGGTTGATGTTGTGCCTACTTCATATTTGTAGCCACCTCTTATCATAAAATAATTGCCATAACCAAACTCTAAACCACCACCCAATTCATCACGAGAAAAGGCATTTGACGTAAAGTTGCCCACAGCGGTTAAACGCATTTTAGCATCTGGCAAAATGTCGTACGCTGCACCAATATTGAGTTGAGAAGGCAATTCAAATTGTGCTGAATTTTTAGAATACGTCAAAGAATAATTCAATGTACCATCTGGATTTGTACCGGGTTGATTAAGCCCTTGACCACCAAACTGCATCGGAGAACCTATGTTGCGCAGACTGATACCAAATTTAAAACGCTCAGGGTATGCCTCTGCGCCCGTCATGTATTGAACGCCCGCATCTAAGGAAATGCCCGAAGCCGAAACGTCTGCCAATGACTCGTTTATAAAGCGGGCTGTTATGCCCACAGAAACTTTTTTCTCAAAAGAATGCGCATAAGACACCGCTAAATTGAAGAAAAGAGGTGAAAAAGTAGCACCTGTTCCTTCGGGCAAATTATTGGTTGTAACGGGTATTTTACCAAAATCAAGCGCATTGATGGACACCCCAAATACGCCATTCTCACTCAACCGTTGTGCAAAGCCAATTGTATTGATTCCTAAACCTGTGCCTTGTAGGTAAATAGAATGAGCGATACCGATTTCAGTTTTTCCAAGACGTGTTAAGCCCGCTACATTGAGAGACATCGCCTCTGCCCCACGAACGAAAGATGTGTTCATGGCGTGAAGACCCGTTGTTCTTGCCCACGGATTTAGGAGCAATTCATAAGCTCCTGCCTCACCTTGTCGGTCAGGGTTTCCTCCGAAGATTAAGAAGGTATTTAGGCAGAGAACAACTGATAATAGTATCTTTTTATTCATAATTGAGATGATATTTCAATGATAGTCATTAAAATCAAAATTTTATATCTGATATAAAACGTTGATTTTCAACTAATTAGTTTTTTACGTAAATAAAAGCCAAATGCTGAGGGGTAACGGATACCCCTCAGTATTTGAGCATTTTTTTTATAATCGAGATGGGTCGAACTGACGATTGACGGCAAAGAATTTGAGTGTGCGTTGTCCCAATTCAGAATTAACGTTAATCAAATAAACACCACTGGCTATTGGAATGCCCTTTTCATTTTTCAAATCCCATTCAAGATCAGGCACTATTTGTTTTGAACGAGTACCTGGATTTGTTTGAGACGGATTGATGAACGGTTTTTCATCCCGCTTAAACTGACGGATATATTTGCCATCCAACGTGTAAATTGTGATGGTTGATTTGGCTGGTAAATTCGTAATTTTCACTGTTGTAGAAAACGAATTAACTTCGTAAGCCGAGAATCCGTAATAAGGATTCGGCACAACGCCTATCACATTTAAAGTAGAATCGACTTCCGCCGTTGATAAGGCAGTAGGCTGCACTCCTTTCATATCAAAACGATAAGAAGGATGAATGTTATTGGTGTTTTTTCCCTTCAACGGTGCATAAGGATTGTTTACCCTTAATTTCACAGTAGCTTCCGAAGGAATCAAACCTTGTGCATAAGTTGTCAACTTCGTATTCGTACGGAGGTAAGGCAAACCCGCCCATGTGATGGAACGCAACGCCGCAATTTTACGGAAAGCTGAGCCATTCAAACGATCACGATAGAATTTACAACCATCATAATCGGTGTTAGTGACATAGACATAGTGTTGACCACCAAGGAAAGCGGAATATGATTCATTGAAACCTCTGGGAGTCTGCAAAACAAATTGTGCAGTAGGATTCCACATCATATCACGACCATTTCCTTTTGAACCATCCTCATAAATACCAATATCTGGGTCAAAAGAAGAATTTTCCCCGAAGAAAATATTGAGTCGTTTACCCGTTTCAACGTCAATAGCATAGCCAGGAAACCATCCCATACCAGTAGTCAAACCCTCAGCTTGTTCATCGGGCAATACTTGTTTTACGGGTTTGCCATCCGCTGCCGCATCTTTACCCACGGATGGTGCTTTACGTAAATCGAAATTTTTCGCATTGCCTTCGGTCGGTGTTGAAGGGCTTTGGGCAAGCGTTGCGTCATAGTATATGGGTGTTGAAGTTTCAACCACTGCGCAGCGACTCCATTTAGATTTATCACTCGTAAACACAATATCTACATTGTTCAATTTAGCTAAAGAATCAAGATTTCTAACCGAGGCACTACTGGGATTTTGCCAAGCGGGAGAAAGCAAAGGCAAGCCCGTCTCACCACCTCGATAATCGGCTAATTGATAAGGCACAAATAAATTAGATGTTTTGCCTAAGCTCTGGTTTGGATCAAGGTTAAAATCTGGGTCAATTACTGTATTAGTTTTCAAAAAATTAGCAATTGACGGTGTGCCAAATATCACTTGATCATCTTGCAACGCCGTTAACCAAGGAGCCCCTGTACCTTTGTAAACAATCTCAGAACCAATTGAGCCATTCGTTTTGTCTTTTGTAGGATTTAAACCTACATCAGTCACTTGACCAATGGTGACCGAAAAACCGAATTTAGCGATAATTTGCTCATTCAATCTTTCAATGGTTGTTTCAGAAGCAATGAGTTCGTTTGTAGCGGTGTTTTTCAACTGCCATTTTGCATCTTTTTCTAACACAGCATCCGTCATGTTTTTATCACGGAAAGCCAATTCATATTGACCATCCACTACTTCAAGCGGATTGTAAACAGCTATCTGAATAGGCCCCGCCCCTGCCTTGTAAGTGATAGAGCCATCAAAACTACCCGCTAAAATTTGGGCTAAAGTTCCTTCTGATATATCGAGGAAACGACCACCATTGCCGATACCATCTAAGCGTGTGATAATAGGACCATCACCGTATTTTGAACCCAATTTGGTATCCACGATAGGGCGAGGAATTACTTCATAAGACGAAGTTTTTCTACTGGCGTCGCCTATGTTTCTTCTGCCAACCACATAAGGCTCTTTTTGACCAACATTGTCACGTGAGTCAAATTTTTTGTAATTGTTGTAGCCAAAAGCGATGGCTGTGAAATAATACTTTTTATGATTGACTAATTTTTTATCTTCCGTTCGAGCAAATAAATCTTCTGTAATTTTGAAAGTATGACGGATGCCTTTGTCGTTATCTTTAGCTAATTTTAATTCAGGAATAAAAATCGGATTACCAAAATTTTGCTCAATTTCTTGTTTCCAATTAAATACATCCTTCACGCCTACACCGTCTTTAACATCAACCGTTGACACCAAACGAGCCTTCGTAGGGTCATTGAAATCCGCTACTGAAACATTGGCATCATGCAATTGATATATTTTATATCCTTGAAAAGTGTACATCGAATCTGGTTCCGTTGGGGGGATTTTCAAACCTCTTTCTTTATATTTTTCAAAGGCGTTGTTCGTCAATGATGTATCCGTTTTGTTTGTTAAAATCATAATTAACTCACGATCTAATTCAACAAAGTGCATATCAGGCGCATCTGGGCCATTGAAGATTTTGAAACAATTGTTAAATAAAGCCTGTGCAATGTCATCAGCTTCTTGCAATCTTCTGATGTCGGGGCATGGATGGGATTGATCAGCAACGAAAGGCACTCCGATAATTAATTCGTTAATAGCACCTGGCTTCAGCTTGAATGGCCCTGATGCTTGAATCGTACGACGGTCTCCACAAGGTAAATTTGCATTACACATTGACCAACTCGCACCAGTAAGATTGGGTGCATCTGGGAAAGAATATTTTACACGTCTGCCACCACCTGGATTGTATCCGCTGCCGCCAAATGTAAAAGGGGTTCCATCTCTCCAATTACCCGTCAAATAATTATAATATTCAACAGCCGTTGAAGGGTCAGTAGTACCTGGTAAAGGATTACACTCAAAAGTATTCAAATAATAAGTAAAAGACGACATGCCAATTTCCTTTCCCGCTTCGTTATTAGGCCCTCTAAAATAATCTACGCCTAACAATGGAACCTTATCACAATATGTAGCAACATTAGAAGTTCCCGTAGCACAAACACAACCGACAATGCCATCCAAAGCATCTTGATTATAGACGTACATCAAATTTCGAGTGGTATCACAACCTATATAGTCATCTTGAAAACAACCTAAATCGGGGTCAACCCACATGGCAAAATAAGTAGAGTCAATGTCTGTCAAAGCCCGATTAATGAGTTTATAGCGTTGAAACGTCATGTCATTCAACTCATCATTCGTTTTATAAGCAAATGCCTGAACCTGAACCTCCATCTGGATTGCTCTCGATTTTTGCGAATTAGTATGTACTCCACCATTATCATTGTAAATCCAGAAAACCATCTGGTCTGGAATTGCTGTAATGGATTCACAGCCTTTTACATCAATAATTGGATAATCACCTCCGCATGGATCATACAGTTTATCTCCATTTTGATCATAAAACTTAGCCAATCCTTGATTTGTGCGGGGTAACGAAAATTGGTGAATACCCGCAAAATATTTATTGCCTGTTGCTGGCCAGCCTTTTACGCTCTCTGGAATAGCTGAACAATCCACTGATGGATTGGTGGGGTCATTAGCTAAAGCTGTACGATAAAGATTGATTGCAATAGTAATATCCTCCGCAGACACCACAAAATGCTTGTCCCATTTTTCACAAACGTCTGCGCTGGTTGTGCCATCTTCTTTCAAAGGGCCAGGCCAAAAATCTGTTTTAGTAGCGTCTCTATAAGTCTGACATGCTACTTTCAAACTACCTACATTATCCTTACCACCTATCCACACTGCACCTGCAAATATAGCCGATACGGGTCGCACACCTGAAGCTGGATCAACTTTGGGAACTTCATAAACACCTTTCACCAAATCCCACCATACATCACCACTCGATAATAAGACCGTACGTACGTTATTAACATCCATATAAAAACGAGAGGAGCCTTGAACGCAATCAGAACGTGTTGCCAAAACAGGTTGAGCCTCCTCTACCAAATTCCCATTTTTGACAGGATTGCGAGCTAATAAATTATTTGTTATGTTGAGTAACAAAAATATTATGAATAATCTATATGTATTTAAATGACTCATTTCCGATATAGTTTTAATGAATTCAATACTAAAAAAATTTGTATCAATCTTGAAATTGATTTACTGTTTAAATTTTAAATTAATTTTAAAAATTAAATGTTGCCCCTAAAAAAATACGACGAGGCTGATAATAAAAATCTGGATTTAATAACCGCATTGTATAAGAATGTAAATATGCTTGTACATCATTAGGAAAAGATTTCTCAACATTACTCAAATCACTTTGCCCTCGATCCGACCGTAAGTATCCATCACTATCTGGTGAACCTGATGCGGTATAAACGGATGCTATGTTACGGGTATCCAATACGTTTTGAATTCTTAAATAAACATTTAAGTCTAAAGGGCTCTTAGGGTTTTTAGAAATACTGAATGTCTTATCTAATCTCAAATCAATGTTAAAAATCCAAGGTAGGCGACTATCATTTATTCCACCCGCAAGAATACTACCATCAAATGGAGTAGCTTGAACTCTCTTTGTGTATGGGCGCCCTGAAACAGTTGAAATTTGAATATTTGCACCTGCGTTTTTGAATATTTCTGAACCAAACAGAGTAGGGCCGTCGTATGCACCTTCATAACGATAATCTATTGTCGCTACAACCCTATGCCGCTCATCAAAATTGAGAGGCGAAAGTGTTCGTATATTACCTAATTGGTTCAAGCCTCGTTGTGAATTAGCATCCGAGCCTGTGCCATCAGCAAACTGTAATGTATAATTTATATTAGCTGATACATGTCCTGTTGGACGTAAGTCATACTGAAATGTAAAACCCTTTACTGTTCCAAAATCAAGATTATCATAACTGGAGTATTCACTAACTTTTAACCCTACTGGCAAATATTTATAAAAACGCAATTGAATCATATCTCGCATTTCCTTATAAAAAGCCGCAATTTTTAAACCTGATGTCTCATTTAACTTTTGTTGAAAACCTATTTCATAATCTATTGTGCGTTCTGGTTTTAAGTTTCCGTTATTTTCAGGCGTTCTATTATTATCGTCAAAATAATAATAATCAAGTGCAGTTACTATATTATTAGAAGACGGGCGAGCTACTAACACATCATAATGGGCAAAAAAGTTAGCAACATCAGAAATTGGAAACGAAAAAGCCAAACGAGGCATCAAATTCGTTTGTGGTTTATAATCTTCAAAAGTTTGTTCAGGAATGAAATTTTCGTCTTTTATGGTGCCAAAATCTGTTCCTAATCTACCCAATTTATATCGAGCAGATGCCTGTCCATTTGCGCCAAATAACAACACAGGGTCAATTGGTTGTCCCCCTTTATTATACCATTGCTCACCTAACCTATATCCTTTAATATCACTTACAACATCGGCAGGTCGCTTACTATCAGAATTAATATAAATCTTCCAATCATCACCTATGTTTGTTGGTTTTTCCTGCTTTAATACACCATCATAATAATCCTTGGCGGTGTAAATATCATAAAGAGAATAAGGATCTTTTAACACTTTAGTATTTGCATCAAACCGATCAACTCTCAATCCAAGACTAAAAATTATATCTTTATATCTAAATTTATCTTGTATATATCCAGCAGTATATATTGGTTGGAATGCCGCTACTGGAAAAGTTCTAACACCATTACCATCTTTTGATTTGAAAAAATCATTAAAACTCACATTTCCCGTCAATTTGTTACCCTTAGAATCAAAGCCGTAATAATCAGTAAGCCAAGCGTCATTAAGTTCTCTTGCGGTGAATAAATCTAAAGACATCTGGTCGGGTGTCAAATTATTAACATTCCCAAAAGATAATTTAGGAATACCGAAACGGTTTCTATAATTATTATAAAATTGAAAATCATTCCCTGGATTTACAGGAATAGGGGCATATATTTTAACCACTTGCCCATCTATAAGTGAGTCTCTTAATACTTCTGATATACCTCTATTAACGACACCTTCACCGTTAAATCCACGGTTTTGGTTAGTCTCGGCAACGTTCCACAATTCAAATGGGCTAAGTCTATATGAATGATCGTTACGTTGCTCGTAAATAGCACCAATCTGAATATTATGAGCTTTACTCTTATCCCCGCCTGGAACTATATCAAAACTGACGTTTGCAGAGCCTGTAATGAGCGTTTGATCATCTTTTTGATAAATATCATATACTTTACCTACATTTTGATGAAATCCCCATACTTGTGATTGAGTTTGATTACTATAAAATCCATTTTGTACATTAAAATTTGTTCCAGAATTATTAGGTTCAACCCCATTATTATAATTTGCTAAAACAGGATTTTTCTCATAACGCTTATATGATTTTAATCGACGAGCATACCCTTCGTGTAGTTTAATATTAGTATTACCACTAAAACTATCTATAATAATGGGCACTTGTTCAAAATTAAATTGACCTACATAGCCATAATCAAAAAATCTATCCTCATGTCTTGGGTCGAATACTTTCCTAAATGCTCTTTCATATCCAGCTTGTATAGTATATTGAGCATTTTCAATTATAGTCGACTTTTTCCCTTTGCTTACTACCCCCTCAGTATTTCCCAACCTATGTCTAAATCTAAGATTAGTTCTATACCTGTCTTGATAATCAATAGGATTATTATTAGAATTAAATACTTGCCATGTCCTACCTCCAATTCTATTTGACAACGATTGCCCACCTCCAGGCGTAAATTGATCGTTTATCTTATAATAGTTGCCTGTAAAAGTAATATCCATCGCTTTTGAAATACGAGCATCTAATTTACCAACAAAGTCATATTGAGCATACGCATTATTGGGGCGATATTTTAATAAATCGAAATCCTCTTTGTTAAATTTTTGCGCAGTTGCAACATAAGTATTAGAACCTATGTTAATCAAAGGATTTTCTTCTATCTTAGTTAGCAAATCATCCTTAATCTTATAAACAGGAATTGCGGGAGGATTAGCATCCTTATTTGTTCTCATTTGACCAGAAAGACGAAATCCTAACAACGTCTCTTTATAACTCCCACCAGATTTCTCCGTTCTATTTCGACTCAATATGGGGCCTGAAACATTTGCATTCACAAAATTATAGTCAAAAGCATCTAAGAATTTAGAACTTTCCAATTCTATACCACCAGATAGCTTTCTTGCTGGCCCTTTTGTTGTTATTGAAATTATACCTCCGATAACATCTCCATAACTCGCCTCCAATCCTCCTGTCACAACTTGCAACTGTTCGATTTCACTTGGTGGAACTATGTTTGAACCACGTACCCTTAAACCATCTATGTAGTAATTATTGGAATTAGAACGTGAACCCTTTATATTAATGCTTCCATTTGCACTAACGGCTACTCCAGGAGCAGCAGCAGCAACCAATCCACTAATATCCTTAGTCGGTAAACGCATAATTTGCTCACTCGTTAAAGCTCCACCCGACGACGTTTGGTCAACTTTTACAATCGGCACCTTATATTCTTTAATGACGACCTCATTCAGAAGTTTAGGATCATCACTCATCGTTTGATTGAGTGTCGCAACACCACTAAAAAGTTTAACCCCTTTCTGAAGCTGTGTGCCAAAGCCTAATAACTGAAATTCAACATCATAAGTACCAACATCCATGTTAGTGATACGATAAAGACCATCAAAATCTGTTTGACCATTATATTTTGGCACACCGTTTTTCTTAACAATGACAATAACAGACGGCATGGGTTCACCCTTATCATCAGATACTTTCCCCGACAACGTGGCTTGTGAGAAACCCGCCAAACCTACGAGAAGTAATAAAAAAATGAGTAGTTGTTTTTTCATGAACAATGGTTCTTTTTATTGAAAAAAAGCAATTAAAATATTTTTGGTTTTATTTAGTGGCGCAATATTAACAAAAGGAATTTTCATTTCATAAAAATACTTTATACGATTTTGTTAATTTCGTTAACTATTTTTATTTTTAGAATCAGAATGAATAGAATCTGAATCAGAATGAATAGAATCTGAGTTAGATTCTATTCATTCTGATTCTAAAACAACTTCTATACGTTGCAAAAGCACCCTTGCCAATCGCTCCTTCGATTCGTGAGTCCAACCCGCTACGTGTGGTGTTACTATAACGTTTTCAAAATCAAATAGCTGTTGATACATCGCTCGCTCCCCCTCAGTATATGTGCCTGTTTTTTCATTTTCAAACACATCCAATGCTGCAGCTTTTACCTTTCCTACTGTCAATGCTTCTATTAAATCTGTCGTTTCCACTACTTGCCCACGAGATGTGTTGAGCAAAATAATCTCTTTTTTACATTGATTAAAAAAGGTTTTATCCGCTAAATGCTTTACTTCTTCCGTCAAAGGCAAATGAAAACTTATAATTTCTGATTCATGCGTAAGTGTTTGAAAATCAACGGCTTGCATCGTCGAAATATTCCAATTTTCATCCGTCCATGCTTGCCCAATCATCGGAAAATGTCCTTTAAAAGTGTCTCTCCAATCGTTTATATGACCATAAGGCAAATATTTATCATAAATTAATATACGTAGTCCTAAGCCCATCAGTTTGCTCGCAAAGGCACTTCCTGTATTTCCAAAACCCACAATCCCAATCGTGCGACCCATCAATTCAAAACCTCGATTTTTTTCTCGTTGCCAATCAAAATCTTTTACTTCTTTGTTACTACGAGTTAAATTGTTCGACAGTGCCAACAACATGCCCAAAGCGTGTTCCGCCACCGCATTTCTATTGCCTTCGGGCGAACTCAAAACGGCTACACCTTTCTCCGCCGCATACAATTTATCCACTATTTCCATCCCACTGCCTACCCTACCCACAAAACGCAACTGCACACCATCATCCAACAAAGCCTTATCAACCATAATTTTTGAATTGATAATCAAACCTTCATAGCCACCAATGATGCGATGCACGGCTTCATTCGTGATATCGGGTTCGTAATCCAACTCAAAACCCAAGCCTTTCAACCCATCCATCAAAACTTCGTGTACGTCATCCGTCACGAGAATTTTTCTTACCATACAAAGCTAAATTTATATTATCAAAAAGAAAATAACAAATTCATTCATTTGCCTATTTCTATTTCTATTTTTATTAAACTATTGAAAATCAAGTAGTTATATGTTTTTTTGTCAAAAATAATTAAACTTATTTTTCTTAAAAAAAAGCATTTTAAGTGAGGAAAGGGATCCCTCAGTATTTTTAACAAAAAAAGCATTTAAGTAAAGAATAATATGTAGTCAAATAGGTGCAGAGCACCGTAACCAGCGATGTTTAGGTGCGCTGCACCTTAGAAAACTCGATTAATTGACATGCTACAAATATTACGGTGCGCTGCACCTATTCGACCGCATTATTGAGTTACTCGTTACTTAAATCTTTATTTCAACAAAAAAAATCAGCGTAAAATCAGCGTATTCAGCGTACTCAGCGGCTAAAAACTCAAAACAAACTCACATACCCAAAATGCACTTTCACATTTCTAAAATCAAACGCATTATCTTGTTGCTTCCCCACCGCCGCACTCACACCAAACAAACCCACGCCCGTTTCAAAAGTGAGACCTGCTCCAAAGCCCATCGGTTTGTCATAAATTTCGGAAGTACGAGTCACATTTTCGACGTAGCCCGCATCGCCAAAAAGATAAAAATATGAATTGCGACCAATCAACAAACGGTATTCGAGCGTGCCTATCACATAGCGGGTAGCAAACACGGATTCTTCATCGAACCCCCTCAGTATTCGGTTGCCGCCGAGACGATATTGTTCGTTTAAAGAAATGGGCGCAGAGGTAAATTTCAAACCACTCGTCAAACCCAATTTAATCGTCGCTCTTTTCAAAAAAGGAATGTAATACTCCAATTTTGAATCAAGAATGTATTGGAAACTTTTAACACTCACTGTGTCATAAAGTTTTGCAAAATTATACGTTGCATCATTTGGGTCTTTCAAATTCAAAATATCCGAGTTTTTGCTCACCTCACGCACCCCTGCGCCACCCCTCAGTAAAATGCTCCAACCCCGCCGAGGATTGAAGCGATAATCCAATCTTTGTTTTGAAAATTCAAGACCCACGGTGTTCGTTGCCACATCTAAAGTATTGGG
>JAYTMW010000793.1:0-2449 GCA_043728105.1 Saprospiraceae bacterium
CAATAAAAACAAAAGTTAAATAAAATATATTTATAATTTATTGAAAATCAAATAGTTGTAACTATTCGATCTAAATAAAATCACATTGTGTTATGCGCAATGTGATTTTTTTTTTACTTTGAAATGAATGCTTCATTTTTTTTGTAAATTAGTGTTACTGATGTATTTAAAAAAAAATCAAAAAAAATCAAAAAAAATGATTAACTCAATTAAGTTAATAAAGTAATGGCAAAGAGTTTGCATAGATAAGTCATCTAACAATTTTACGATATTAAACGAATCAAATTTTTTTTATTTACTTTTTAACTATAATTTACATTTTATGAGAATCAAAACTACATTTTACCTTACCCTCATTTTATCAGTGGGATTTATGACCCAATCATTTTTAAGCGATTTTCGCATCGCAGGCATCACTCCAGAGCGTGAAGCGATGATAAAAAAATACAGTGAAGTGCCTCGTGAGGAAATGGAAAAAGATCCAGCCTTGATGAACGAATTGAAGGCACGTTATAAACAGCACATCGCCACCATGAATCAAAAAATTGGTTCCACGGGCGGAAAATTTGTGGTAATGTTTATGACTCCCGAAGTGGGCGTAAATATGACCAGCGTGCAAAGAATGAGTAGAGCTTTTTTAAAGGCATCGTGTCAAGAATTGGGCGTTGATTTTATTGACGTAACCAAAAATTTTGGTGAAGACTTGAAAGCTGTAACCAATCAACCCGTTGACGGTCATTTTTCAAAAGCGGGTGCAAAAATAATTGCTGCTGATTTGGAAAAAATGTTACCAAAATATGCAGCGCAAAAAGCAACGGCAACATATACAAATCGCCCCGCAGTTTTTGGCGACCAAGCACCAAATCAAAATCAAGTAATGGACTTAGGTAAAAAGTTGCCTTTCCGATTAGTAACGAATAAACAAGGTTTAAGACAAAACCACGAAGTAACATTCCCGAAGACAAAAACCCGTTTTTTGTTCATGGGTGATTCAGGTTTTTTCTTCCCTTTTATGGATAACGCCGACATGGCACATGAGGTTTTGCAAACAAAAATGCCACAATTCGATTTCAATAACGCCTGCAATTGGGGTTATGCAATTGATGATTATATTTCACTCTGGGACGAGCGTGCAAAATACGTAGAACCCGATGTAGTGGTCATGCAAACGAGTGGTTCAGACATCATAGACATGTATTTCTCGAATCGCAATCGTTTCAGCCGCAACCCACAAGCACAACAACCAACAGCCCTTGAAAAGGCTTACTATGAACGCACTTTTAAGAAATAAAACAGCAATGTTTTATGAAGGTTTTTGTAATTTATGTTTAAAGTCGTCCTGTGAAAGCAGAGCGACTTTTTTTTGATCAGAATAAATAGAATTAGATTAGAATGAATAGAATCAGCAATTCTATTCATTCTAATCTAATTCTATTCATTCTGATTACCAACCAATCCCATAATCCTCTCCATGATTGCTCGAGCCACCCCAAAAACTGCCGTGTTGCCAATCAAAAAATATGGCATTGATGGGGCCACTCGTGCGTTCTTGATAGTTGAGTTTATAGCCCATGCGGCTCAAATCTTTGCGCACATAAGGCGGCGTTTCGTCATTAAGCGTCAAAGAACCAACGCTTTTTTCGTGTTTTCCAAAGCTCGAATACATTTGATAAGTCTTAAAACTTGGTGCTTCGCAAGACTCTTGAACCGTCATGCCAAACTCAACCACATTTAAGAAAAATTGCATCAACAGTTGGTCTTGTTCGTCGCCCGCTTGTTTTGCGAAAGAGAGAAAAGGCTTCCCATCTTTCATGGCAAGGCTTGGCGTGAGCGTCACACGAGGTCGTTTGCCTGGCTCAACCACATTGAAAGGATTTTCTTTTGGGTCGGTCACAAACGATTGCATGCGTTGGCTCATGCCTACACCTGTGTTACCCGCAATGCACGCTGGCACCCAACCGCCACTCGGCGTTATCGAAACTACCCAACCCTCTTCGTCTGTGGCTTCAACGGAAGTTGTACCTGCCGTGAACTCATTTAAGTACGAAATACTGAGGGGGGTGTTTATTTTTGGCAAATCCACACTTGCATTACCCCAATTTTTCAACACATCAAAATACGGGTTCACTTTGCCTTCAAAAGGGTAGGGGTCGCCGGGAGCCGCTTTTGCGTCATTCATATCTTGCTTTATCAATTTGCTCCGCTCCTTTGCATACTCTTTTGATAATAAACCTTTCATGGGTTCTTCTGGGCCAAAGGCAGGGTCGCCGTAGTAAAAATCACGATCGGCGAAAGCCAAATTCATGGCTTGATAGAGCGTGTGAATATAACGAGTGGAGTTATAACCCATGCTTTTGATGTCAAAATTTTCGAGGATATTTAAGGTTTGAAGCATGGCTGGGCCTTGTGTCCATTGCTGCAATTTATAGACCTCTATACCTTTGTAAGT
>JAYTMW010000794.1:0-5107 GCA_043728105.1 Saprospiraceae bacterium
TGATACTGATTAAACTGATTTTCAGTGATTTCTTTTGATTTAAACATGATTTTTTAGTTAAAACAGAAAAAATCAGCGTTAATCTGTTTAATCTGTGTCATCTGTGGTTCTATTTTTTCCATATACGGAATTGCTGATAGAAAACATAGAAATTACATAAAGTATTGATTATTAGTGGTTTATATATAATACTATGTGTTCTATGTGCCTATGTGTTTCAAAAAAATACCACTTTGTTTTTTACGCATTACTTAGTGCAAAAGTGACTTGATTTTAAAAGAGAAGATATGACGATTGTCATAGATTTACATGATTATAATCACTCCTTGACAATAGAAGGAAAGTATTGTTTGGGTTAAAATTTCATAATTTACAATAGACATAAAAATGATTAAAATCATTTCAAAAACTGATAATGCTCAACTTAATGGTAGCTTGCAAGTAATAATTTTGCTTGATTCAATAATGAAGTGTAATTATTATGATAATAAAAGTAATGTACGCAAAGACCCCCTCAGTATTTTGACATTTTTTCAATGGTTGTAAATACTTCAAATGGGAACTACACCCTAAAATGTTCTAAAATTAATGATGATAAAAGAAGAAGGTAACGCCAAAATAAATAAGGCGATTCAATCATTAGAAAAGGTTGAATTGGTTTTTAGCGGAGAGGATTACTTTTCTCGCCTTCGTAGTATTATCGCTAACGCAAAAACGGAAATTCATCTTCAAACTTATATTTTCGAGAATGATTCGACAGGAATAGAAATTACCAATGCGCTGAAAGAGGCAGCATTGCGCAAAGTAAAAGTTTATGTTTTACTCGATGCTTATGGTTCATTTTCACTTACCAAACAATGTATAAATGACCTTAAATTACATGGTATCGACATCCGTTTTTTCTCACCCTTTTTTGCGGCAAATAGCTTCTATATTGGTAGGCGATTGCACCATAAAGTCATTGTGTCAGATGGAAATATTGCGCTCATTGGTGGCATAAACATCGCCGACAAATATCGTGGAAATGCCACGAATGAACCTTGGCTTGATTATGCCGTGCAGATAGAAAGTGTCGAAATTGGATTGTTTTTACAGAAATTATGTAGAGATATTTATATAAAAAAGAAAGGCTTTTGGGCGGGAATCATAAAGCCTGTACCTCAATCAAGGGATAATTTTTTTATCCGCATTCTTCAAAATGATTGGCTTAATTACAAAAACGACATTTATAAAAGCTACATTAAGGCAAACAGGGCAGCAAATAATGAAATTATTATAGTGGGCAGTTATTTTTTACCCAACCGAAGATTTAGGGATGTCTTGAAAAAAGCGTCTAAAAAAGGCGTGAAGGTGAAATTGATTTTATCAGGCATTTCAGATATTCCATTGGCAAGACGGGCCGCCTGTTATTTGTACACATCGTTTCTCAAACACAATATTGAATTATATGAGTGGAACAAATCAATTTTACACGGAAAAGCATGTGTTGTGGACAGAAAATGGGCTACTATCGGTTCTTTCAATGTGAATCATTTAAGTTCTTATGGCAGTATTGAGACGAATGTAGCCATAAATTCTACTACGTTTTCAAATCAATTTGCCTTGCATTTAGATGATATAATGGCTCAATGTGAATCCATTACCTGCGACACTATTGAAATAAGAAATGGCATGGTAACAAAAATTGCAAATTGGTTAGCGTATAATTTGGGCAGAATTATACTAAAAATCATTACTTTTTTCCCCTATAAACGCTTATAAAAAAGGTAATGAAATGAAAAAACTAAATTTATGGCGAAAGGCTAAATTGTTATTTTTAAAATTGGCCCGAGACAGAGCGAGTGTGCACGAAATTGCTTTGGGTGCAAGCATAGGTACTTTCATCAGCGTATTTCCAACATTCGGACTTGGTACTTTATTGGTTCTTTTGCTCTATCGCTTCTTAAAATTCAACCTTGTTGCAGCCTTAGCCATGAGTGTTATATCGAACCCTTTTACGAGCCCTTTTTTTATGGTATTGAGTTTTAAAATTGGCTCTTTAATCTTAAATACCAATGTTCAATTTAGTATAAAAAATTGGAAAGATAATTTAAGCGAAACGGGTATAATAATACTTTGGGGTTCGCTTTTAGTGAGTGGAGTCATGGGATTGTTAGCCTATTTTATAACAAAAATTATTGTAGAAAAGTATCGAAACAAGCACAGAAAATTGGAATGAAAAAGGTTACCCCCTCAGTACTTAGTAACAAATAAAAAATAACATGGTCTAAGTAAAGATTTTTTTTAAAACACATAGGCACATAGGAAACATAGACCAATATGTAATTGCATGATTTTCAATGAGTTATAAATATTACTCCTAAAAGCTATGTGTCCTATGTGCCTATGTGTTGAAAAAAAAATCCTGTTTCTTACATGTTACTGCCGTAAAATTTTCTTTAAAATCAAACATTTTCGCCATGATAATATCCTTTTTTTCAACCCAATCTTACGACAAAACATATTTTGATAGACACAATAAAAGCAACGAAATACGCTATTTTGACGTGTCGATTACCGAACAAACTGCGGTGCTTGCCAAAGGCAGTCAAGCCGTTTGTGTGTTCGTAAATGACAAAATTACTGAGGGGGTCATTCAGCAATTGTCAAAAATGGGTATTCGACTGATTGTTTTGCGTAGCGCAGGCTACAATAATGTGAATCTCGAAGCGGCAAAACAACATGGTTTGACCATTGTGCGGGTGCCTGCCTATTCGCCCCATGCGGTGGCAGAACACGCCGTAGCGCTTATTTTAACCTTAAATAGAAAAACCCATAAAGCCTACAATCGAGTGCGTGAAGGCAATTTTTCGTTGGATAGATTAACGGGTTTTGACCTTTTTGAAAAGACCATAGGCGTAATCGGCACGGGTAAAATAGGAGAAGTTTTCTGTCGCATCATGCTTGGTTTTGGGTGTAAAGTATTGGCTTATGATTTAGTCGAAAATAAAGATTTAAAGGCTGTTGACGAAGGAAATCCCGATGCAAGCGGGAAGGGGGTCGTTTATTCTTCGTTAGAAAACCTTTTAAAAGAGTCCGATATTGTCTCGTTGCATTGCCCTTTGAATGATGCTACAAACCACCTTATCAATACCAAATCTTTGAAAACGATGAAACATGGAGCGATGCTCATCAACACGGGCAGAGGAGCCTTGATAGATACGCAAGCTGTCATTGAGGCCTTGAATATCGGTCAATTGGGCTACTTAGGCATTGATGTTTATGAACAAGAGGACAAACTTTTTTTTAGAGATTTTTCAGAATCAATCATTCAAGATGAAGTGATTTTGCGCTTAATGTCTTTCCCAAATGTGCTTATCACGGCGCATCAAGCCTTTTTTACGGAAGAGGCTTTGACACAAATTGCGTTGATAACCTTGCAAAATATCAGTGATTTTGACGAAGGAAAACCGTTGGTGAATGCTATTTGAAAATTAAGTGCAAGACGAAATTACCTGTTTTTACAAAATAGAAAGATGATACTTATCATTTTTTCTGATGATGAAAGTCATATTATACCCCTCCAAGGTGAGCGAACTTTGTCGATAATAAAGGCTCTGAATTACAGAGCCTATTTTTATCACTTAGTTAAAATCCATTAAAAATGAAAGCATTTACTTCTTTTGCAATTGCCATTGCGGCAACCTTATTTTTTGCTTGTAACACACCCAATACCACAGCCCAATTAAAAGATGATGCTCAACGAAAAGTTCTTATCAATGAATTAGTCGCCAATAAAGATTATAACACACAGGTGATAGATGCCATGATGACAAACGACAACGCCAAGCAAATGATGGTGGACCACAATATGAAAATGATGGATGATCCGTCTATGCACACCAAGATGATGGATCACATGATGAGCATGATGGAAAAAGACACCGTGATGTGCAAGAATATGTGCGAAAAAATGATGGGTAATCCTAATATGAAAACAATGATGCAAAACATGATGAAGCACGACATGAAAATGGATATGAAACCAGGTGAAAAAATGAACCATAAATAAAATTGAGAAAATTCAGTAATAGGTTTTCAAAAAAAAGAACAATATGGAACATCAACACACCATCCAAAAATACACTTGCCCGATGCACCCGCAAATCATAAAGGATGCACCGGGCAAATGTCCGTTATGCGGAATGACTTTAGAGCCGATGAAAACGGTTGCCGACGATGCACACGGCAAACACGCACACCCTAAGGGCATGATTGCCGATTTTCAAAAACGGTTTTATGTGGTCTTGGCATTGACCGTTCCGATTATGTTGTTATCGCCGATGATTCAACAGTTTATGGGTGTCAATTGGCAGTTTCAAGGGTCGAAATACATCTTATTGGTTTTATCAACCATTGTTTTCATTTATGGTGGTATGCCTTTTTTAAAAGGATTAGTGGATGAAACCAAGGCAAAGAATCCCGGTATGATGTTTTTAATTGGTTTTGCCATAACCGTTGCATACATATATAGTGTAGCGATTGTGTTTGGTTTAGAGGGCATGGATTTCTTTTGGGAATTGGCGACCTTGATCCTCATTATGCTTTTAGGACATTGGATTGAAATGAAAGCGGTGGCGGGTGCATCGAAAGAATTAGAATTATTGGTTCAACTAATGCCTGCCGAAGCCCATAAGGTTATGCCCACGATGATACACGATGTAAGAACCGACACCCTCAAAGAAGGGGATATTATTCTCGTAAAACCCGGTGAAAAAGTGGCAGCCGATGGCATCATATCAGATGGTGAAAGCTATTTGAACGAAAGTATGTTGACGGGCGAATCTACGCCTATTCAAAAAACAAAAGGCAATAAAGTCATTGCAGGGTCAATCAATGGCAATGGGGCGATTAAAGTGACCGTCTCTCATGCCGCCAAAGATTCGTATTTGTCGCAAGTCGTCAAGTTGGTTCAAGATGCCCAAGATGCTAAATCCAAAACACAACTCTTGGCGGATACCGCCGCCAAATGGCTCACTTTTATCGCCTTGTTTACAGGCATTACTACTTTTTTATATTGGTATTTAACAGGACAAACGTTGGCTTTTGCGATGGAACGCATGGTTAC
>JAYTMW010000795.1:0-11751 GCA_043728105.1 Saprospiraceae bacterium
AACAGTGTTTTTCACGCCATGTTCAAAATGGTCAACAATCGTGATGATGCTGATGACCTCACAATTGAAGCCTTTGGCAAGGCGTTCAGGAAATTGCCGAGCTACGCACCAAACTATGCGTTCTCAACTTGGCTTTTCAAGATTGCTATCAACAATTGCATTGACCACATTCGTAAGAAAAGGCTTCACACCCTTTCTATGGATGACACAATTTTGCCCGATAGTGACCGTGAGTTTTCACACAACATCACCGACCACGAACCCGATCCGGAGCAATCTATGATTCACGACGAAAAGCTCGCTCACGTGCGTCAATTGGTCGAAAAATTGAACGTAAAATATCGCACAATGATTGAGTTGCGTTATTACGAAGAGCTAAGTTATGAGGAAATCGCTCAAGAACTTCAGTTGCCACTCGGCACAGTGAAAGCGCAATTGTTTCGGGCTAAAG
Organism: Saprospiraceae bacterium; assembly: GCA_043728105.1. Lineage (GTDB taxonomy): Bacteria > Bacteroidota > Bacteroidia > Chitinophagales > Saprospiraceae > JAAFJT01. The sequence goes on from JAYTMW010000795.1 coordinate 452, forward strand.
AAATTTTATATCAGCAATTACAAACAAAAAACTCTCGTGCTTACATTGATTCTCGCTCTCGCAAAGAGGCGGCATAAAGTACATAGATATATTCACTTAAAATTTAAGGGGTATGGTTCAAAAAACCATACCCCTCAGTATTGTGCACCATAAACGCTTCTACGAAATTATTTACAATAATAATGATGCGGTAATCATTGCTCAAAGATTTACGAAATCCATCTCACATAGGTTTGAAACCAGCGTCAATTTTTCTTTTTAAATAATAACCAAAAAGAAATCTCGAATTAAATAAAAAACCCCGAATTCTCTGGGTTAAAATTCGGGATAATTAATTCTACTTTGGCACTCAACAGACAGAAAAGGACTAAATGGATTGATTGTATTATTAAAAAGAAAAATTTTCAATTTTTCTTTTTAATAATACAATCAATCCGAAAAAAATTCCCTAAGCACGCCTTTTGCCGAAGGCAAAACAGTGCGTAAATATTTCAATTTGCAGAGTGCCAAAGTAGAATTAAGGAATGAAACAGGAATAATTCTCCTAAATGGAGGACTTTATTTCTGTTTCATTCCTAATTTATTAAAAAATTATTTTATTTATAACGCCTATATTATCAAGAATTTATAAACGAATAACGTAATGATAAATTACTGCATCTGCGGCAATATCGTCTCTATTTTAAACGCTTCAAACTTCTTATCCAACTCCGCTTTAAAAGCGGTATCTTTCATTTGCTCAACCAACTTAATGAGTTGCTCTTTGGTTTGAAGGTCTTGCATAAAATCTTGTTGGAACGTGCCTCGCTTATCTTCTTGCTTCAAAGAGTTGTAGAAAGTCAAGTTTTCAAAAAGATTCTGCGCCAAAATTTTGACGTGCTTTTTAGAATTTTCATACGCTCCTGCCTGCACATACGCATCAATGAAATACATTGTTTGGGCGTTGTAAGGGAAGTTGAAGTTAGGGAATGCTTCAAAGTTTTTATCCAAAAGTTTTACCGCACGATCTTTATCTCCTTTTTTTGCCAAATCTAAAGCGGCACGCAAAATGACAAATTGCGTGGTCTGAACACTCGGTTGATAGCTTCGATTGATAAAAGTTTTTTCTTTATCAAAATTACCCCAACGGAATTTATTCATCACACGGTCATACACCTTATTATCTTCCACCCGACCACTACCAATTAAGCTAAACTGACGCTCGCCTTGAGATTTGATAGGCACTAAGCGCAAAGCCAAACCTTCCAACTGCATATAGTCATCCAAACCTTGCATTTTCTCGGGACGACAAGTCACCGCAAAATAAATCGGACGTTCATTGGCATTGTTAGAAATAATATCTAAAACCGCCAAATCGTCTTTGATAACATAATTGCCAGGTAGCGTGAAAGCCATTTTATCAACCACGCCCGTGTCTTGAGCCGTGATGATGCCATTCTTCAACATCAATTGCTTGTCAACAGGCACGTATATTTTTTTAGCTTGCGCAAAAGATTCAAACGTCACACCATTGCCCGCAGGAACAGGATGATCTTCTCCCAAATGTTTCATCAAATCTTGAATTGCTATTTCAGCACCACTGTCTTGAATAGGCAGCTGATTGCGCAAAAATCCACGATAAGATGCTGGATTCAAGCTCATTTTGATAGCGTCAGATTGATTGATTTTTCTACGCAAATTATCAATGTACCAATCCACAGCAATCAAACTAAGGTTCACCACACGCACATCTGTACGGATGCCTTCTACCTCCTGCGCATACCACAACGGATACGTATCATTGTCACCATAAGTGAAAATGATAGCGTTTTTGTCGCATGATTCTAAGAAATTGTTGGCATAATCTCGTGCACCTGTGTGTTTTGCACGACTATGGTCATCGAAATTTTGAGTGCCCATAATGATAGGTGCAATCACGACTAAACCAGCAGCCAAAGGTGCGGCGAGGCTTGGAGCTAATTTGAAATCTTTAAACAAATCAAACGCTGCCAATACACCCATGCCAACCCAAATTGCAAAAGTGAAAATTGAACCTACGATTACATAGTCACGCTCACGAGGCTCATTTGGCGGCTCATTGGTGTAAACAATGATACCGATGCCTGTGATGATGAACAATGACATCAAGCCTAACATGTCGTAACGCTTGCGGCTGTAATGCCAAATCAAGCCAAAAAGACCAAAAATGAAAGGCAAAAAGTAATATTTATTGGTTGAAAGCTCATCTTTCATCCAAGTAGGCTCATTTTTAGTATCAAACAAACGCATATTATCTATGAAAGAAATGCCGCTTAACCAGTTACCATTGGCTTTGTTCGATGGTTCAAAACCTTGTTCAGCGTTTTGACGACCGACAAAATTCCACATAAAATAACGCCAATACATCCAACCTACTTGATAACGGAGGAAAAAACTCGTATTATCGTACGAAGATGGACGGTCAGAAGGCACTTCATCCTTTGGATTTATTTCCAACCAACGCTTATACCACGTCAAACGGTCGCCTTCGTAATGACCCATACGAGGGAACAAAACTTTATCGGCATCATTGAAAACATAATCCGTTTTCTTATCAACCACTTCATATTTATCACCAACCCGACCATATCTATCTTCGCTCGTTTGATCAACGGGGCGAGCATTAAATTGTGGCCCATAAAGCAACGGACGCTCACCATATTGCTCACGATTCAAGTAAGGAATCACCCGCAAAGGGTCGCTTGGGTTGTTCATATTAATAGGGGGGTTGGCGTTTGCCCGAATCAAAACTGTTCCGATAGTAGAAAAACTGACCGCCGTTAAAGCCAAACCCATAACGATATTTTGAATCGTGGAATTATTGCGTTGGTGAGCCACTTTCAAACCCCAATAAGTCAAACCACTAATGATTGCCAGCGTTAAAATCAAACTTGGAATCGTAAAAGGCAAACCAAACCAGTTAACACAAGCATATTCTAAATTACCCCACAAGGCAGGAATGCCCGTGATGATGAGTTTTTGAATAACAGAAATAAATAAAATACCCACAATGCCTGACAAAGCCATGCCCCAGAAAGTCGGTTTTTCCGTCTTTTTAAAATAATAGAACAAAGCCAAAGCAGGGAAAGTCAATAAACTCAAAAGATGCACACCCGTAGATACGCCCGCCGCATACACGGCAGCAATCATCCAACGGTCGGCCTGAGGTGTGTTGGGTAGATAGTACCACTTAATCATGCACCACAAAGTCAAGGTTGTGAACATCGTTGACATCGAATAAACCTCACCTTCAACGGCTGAAAACCAAATTGAAGTAGCAAAAGCCGTTGTCAAACCCGAAACCACGCCAGCACCCATGAGTGCAATGGTTTCAGCGGATGAAGGTTCTGCGTCACGACCCACGAGAGCGATTTTGCCCAACATAACGGTCGTCCAACAAATGAACATGGCTGCCAAAGCCGAACATACGCCTGATAAAACATTGACCGAGAAGGCAATTACTGAGGGGTCTTTAGAAAACATTTGCCCAATAAGTGTTGCTACTTTGCCAATCATTAAAAAGAAAGGTGCGCCCGGCGGATGCACCACCTGCATTTTATAAGCACCTGATACAAATTCGCCACAATCCCAGAGGCTTCCTGTGCGCTCTGCCGAAAAATAATACACCGTAGCCGTCACCAAAAAGACAGCCCAACCCACGAGATTATTTATTTTTTTAAATGAATTCATTGAGTGTTAAATTTTTTAATTTAATTTTTCTTTAATTTATAAAAGTCTGATTTTTAATTACTTAGCTTAAAAGAAATAAAAAAGAGGCCCCTCAGTATTTTTGACAAAAAAAGCGTAAAAAAGCGATTTCTACGAAAAATGAGTGCTTTATGTTCTTTTTTTTCTTAAAGTATTGCAAAGCTAAAAAAATATTGCAATTGCAAGGTAGAATTGAAAAACGGGTTGAGCATCATTTTGTTGGTTAATTGAGGTTAATGGAAGCCTAAAAATGGTTTTACCCGTAAATTGTCCGAAATACCTACCTTTGCTGGCAGGCAGGCTGAAGGGGATAGTGATTTTAGTTAAACCAATTTTTCAACTCAAAAAGAATAAAAATTTGTGAAATAGCCATTAAAATCTTGCAATTATTGCCAAAACAACTATTTTTACTTTTACTAAAATTTCTAAAAATCAGTATTGAGTAAAAAGTATAGCATAGTTAGACGCATTTTATCGCAATACTCTTTACTCACTACTCAATACTCACTCAATATGAATTTTGAAAATAAAGCCTACTATCTGAAAATTGACGCAACGATTAAAAAAATTCGTACCTATTTTCAAAAACAATTTGATGATGCGGGTTTAGACATTACTGTGGATCAATGGGTTGTTTTGGACAATGCCTCTCGCAGCGAAGGCATCAGCCAAATTGAATTGGCAGACTTGGTGTATAAAGATGCGCCCACCGTGACCCGTATCATTGATTTATTGGTAAAAAAAGAAATGGTAACCCGCCGCATGTCCGACACCGACCGCCGCCGCTTCAATATTTGTTTGACCGAAAAAGGGAAAGCCGTTTTTCAACAAGCTTTGCCTTTGGCAATTGAGGCCCGTCAAACAGGTTGGAAAGGCATGAATGAAAAAGATTTCAAGGAGTTTTACCGTGTTTTGGATACCATTTATGAGAATTATCAATAATTTTTAACGAAAATCAAGGAAAATACTGAGGGGGTATCAAGTGTCGGCGTGACTTCGAGTAACGCCGACACTTTGCTTTTTGTTTAAAAAATACGTTCCACTTCGTACTTATTTCCCCTTAATTTTGCAACATTAGGCATTTTTATTGCTATAATATATTGTTGTAGATTTTAATTTGTTTTTCTTAAAATTTTCATAAAACCTTGATAATCAATGCAATGCGATGTTTGTTTAAGTTAAAAACAGCAATTCCGTATATGGAAAAAGTAGAACCACAGATGATACTGATTAAACTGATTTTCAGTGATTTTTTTTGATTTAAACATGATTTTTTAGTTAAAACAGAAAAAATCAGCGTTAATCTGTTTAATCTGTGTCATCTGTGGTTCTATTTTTTCTATATAAGAAATTGCTGAAGTTAAAACAGAAATCCTTATATTCAATTAGATTTATTTTTTAAAAATATTTATGAAATAAATTCAATGACTGCATCTAAACTGTTTCATTCCTTACTTTATTCATTCCATTAAAAAATCTGTCAAAAAAAAATTAGACCAATGAAAAAAATTGCGCTCTTTATGATTCTCTCTATCCCCCTCAGTATTTTTGCTCAATCAGCCAAGGAAAACTTGGAAAATGGGGTTGAAATCTATAACTCCATTAAAGACTACACTAAAGGTTTCAATGACTCCAACGTGACATCCGAGAACGCTGCGGAAGTGAAAAAAAGGGCTGAAAAAACCATAAAACTACTCGATAAAGTAAAATCGGATGGTAACGACGATCAAATGAAGGCCGCTCGTTATTTCAAAATGAACGCTCAATATAAATTGGCTTTCACGTATGGGCAAGCTAAAAACAACTCGACTTGTTTGAAATTACTCAAAGAAATTGAACCAGAAATGAACAGCTTTACGGAGTCGAGCTTCCCCATTCGGTATGCCTATTTTGACAAAAATTTTAAGATTGAATACGAGAAAAATTTTGCCTTCATACAAGGCGAATTTTATTCCGTCATTGCGGATATGTATGTCATTGCAGGTGAGCGAATGAAGGCTTTGGAGTATTATCGCAAATCAATCAACTCTTCAAATACGCCCGTTTGGAACAAGTTTGTTGCATACACAAAATTGGTAGCCGATAAAGAAAAAAATAAAGAATATGACCGTGATATGCTCAATTATTCGTTGGGTATGATGGAACAATTTGATATTTTGGAAGATGAAAATAAAAAATTGTGTATTGAAAGAAAATACGAAACTTACTATAATGGTGCGCTTGCTTTTGAGAAGGCTTTGAAGGTTTCGGCTAAGTTTTCGGAGCGAGGCGATATGAGTTTACGGGCAGCTCGAACTGTTGCAAAATACACCACTGAACAAAACGAAGCATTGTCAAATCGGATAACAGACAACCTGAAAAATGCTCAAAATTGGTTCAAAGATGCCATTGAAAATGGCAAAGAGGATAAAGCGGTTTTGACTGAGGGGTTAGCTTTTGCAAAGGAAAAACAAGGAAAAGACAGCGATTTGGGCAAATTTATAGTCGATAAGTTGGCAGATAAGGTTACGGCTTCTGATTGCGATGGTTTTAAAAAAGTAGGTGAGGAATATGCCTTTTTTGACTTAACTCAAAAGGCAGATGCGATGAATAAAAAGGCTTCAAAATGTCAGAAAGACAAGGAAAATGAAGTCGCTCGGCAAGCCGAAGAACGCCGCAAAGAGGAAGAAGCCATGCGCCGCCGACAATATAAACTTGATCATCCGTTTAATGTTTTAATCGCTTTTGACTTAACGCCGTTGCTCCAAAGCACCAAAAACTTAGGTGGTCACGTTGATTTTCGCTTTAAAAAATCTGCGCTCTCTTTTGGTTACACGCAGTTCGGAGAAAAGAAAGATTTGAACTCAAAAAATGTAAAATGGGAAGGCTACAAAGCGTTTGCGGCGATAAAATATTTTCAAAATAAATACAGCGGAATGTACAGCGGCTTCCATTTGGGCTACGCCGATAAGATTTTTATTCCAATTGAAACGGATGTAACCACCACGGGTACAACGCCCATAACCAAGCGCATGACTTTAACGCCTTTGGATAAGCAATATGAAGCCATGTTGCTTTTTGGCGCACAATGGTTGGGCAAAGGGTTGGGTGCTGATTTTTATTTTGGTATCGGTGGTTCCTATAATCAATTATCGTACAAAGAACAACCTACTTTAGATTTTGAAAAAACGACATTTGCGGGTTCTGAATTTTATGAAGCCCGTCAGAAAAAAGAAAGTTTCAATGTGAAAATGCGTTTGGGTATGACGATTGGTTTAAATCTTGGGGGAAAACGATAAGTATTTATTGAGTGGCTACCCCCTCAGTATTTTTATGATTCTAAATCGCTCCACGGGTTGAAACTCTTGGAGCGATTGCTTTAATGCTGTAAATTTACAATTTAATAGTTGTTCGTTATTCATCTTATCTAAACAATTGAAAATCAATATTTTATGTTTATAAAAAAATTAAATACAATACCGTCTTTCATTGCGGGAGACAAGACAATTATCAAGGAATTTGTGCATCCAAAAAACGATGCAGTTGACTTAAATTACAGTCTCGCACACGCCGTTGTGAACGTTGGACAAGCGAGCGAGCCGCATATTTTGCATAAAAGTAGCGAGCTATACGTCATTTTAGAAGGCGTTGGTGAACTATATGTTGGCGAGGAGGTTTCAATAGTGCAAAGCGGTGAGGCAGCACTCGTGCCTGCGGGCGTTGTGCAATGGATACGCAACGTGGGCGAGGTTGATTTAGCGTTTTATGTCATTGTTTCGCCGCCGTGGAACGAAGCCGAAGAAGAAGTGTTTTAAAATTTATTTGAGCATTAAACGTTGATAAGTGGTAAATTTGCGTCTCGAATATTATGACTACACAAATTGTTTTTTCTTATAAATTTTTAATCAATTATAAAATGTTCAAAATCAATAGATTGAATCTACTTTTCGCTTTACTTGTCGTATTTTTTCAAATATCATGTAAAACAAAAGCGCCACAAACGACCCCCTCAGTATCAAGCACGGTAAACACTATTGAAGACAAAAAATCGCTTTTGTGGGAAATCACGGGCAAAGATTTGAAAAAACCGTCTTACTTATATGGTACAATTCACTTGATTCCGAAAAATGATTTTTTCTTGACCGATGCCACTAAAAAGGTGTTTGACGCAAGCCAAAAAGTGACTTTCGAGATTAACATGAAAGAAATGAATAATCCGATGGCAATGATGGGCATGATGTCAAAAGCGATGATGCCAAACGGAAAAAAATTGAAAGATTTTTTGAGTGCCGATGATTATGGACTCGTGAAACGCAAATTTGATTCATTGGGCTTGCCGTTGCAAATGTTAGAACGCATCAAACCCATGTTTTTGAGCGTGATGGTGGGTAACGATGGTGAAAAAATGTCGTTAAATGGAGCCACTAACGAAAACTCAAAATCTACTTCTTACGAAATGGAATTTTTGCAAATGGGTGAAAAACAGAAAAAAGAGTTTGGTGGTTTAGAAACCGTCGAGTTCCAAATGGGTATTTTTGACTCGATTCCGTACAAAGCACAAGCGGAAATGCTGGTAAAAACGATAAAAGGGGAAGGCGGTGACGGCAACGACGAGTTTAATAAAATGGTAAAAATGTATAAAAACCAAGATATTGAAGCTATGAGTCAGATGTTGGGTTCATCGGATGAAACCGATTTGGCAAAATATGAAAGTATGCTTATTACAACCCGCAATCGCAATTGGATTCCGATTATGCGCAAAATGATGTTGGAAAAATCAACATTTTTTGCGGTCGGTGCAGGACATTTGGGCGGCGAAAAAGGCGTTGTGAATTTGCTGCGGCAAGAAGGGTATAAAGTGAAATCATTGAAATAATATTCTTTGCATCGCATTCCATATTCCATAGGGCTTCACCCTATTCTAACATATCACGCCCTTTCAGGGCTTCAAAATCTAAAAAACTTGAAGTCCTGAAAGGGCGTGCTATGTTAGAATAGGGTGAAGCCCTATGAAATTGAAATATAAACATCAAAAAATCTTTCCCTTAAAAATCCTTTTGTTTTTGCCACAGAAAACCTATCTTTGCACCCGCTTATGAAAAGCAATCGTTTTTGCTCGAAAAAGCTCGAAAAAATCTATTTTTTTTAACAAATCTAAATTAAGTCAATGCCTACTATTAATCAATTGGTACGTAAAGGCAGAACTGTAATTGAGGAAAAAAGCAATTCTCGTGCGTTAAAATCCTGTCCACAACGTCGTGGTGTATGTACTCGTGTATATACGACGACACCGAAGAAACCGAATTCGGCTCTTCGTAAAGTGGCTAAGGTACGTTTAACAACACAGATGGAGGTAATTTGCTACATTCCGGGTGAAGGTCACAACTTGCAAGAGCACTCAATCGTCTTAGTACGTGGTGGTCGTGTAAAAGACTTACCGGGTGTTCGTTACACCATTGTACGTGGCGCTTTGGATACTGCGGGAGTGAAAAACCGTAAGAAGAGCCGTTCTAAGTACGGTGCTAAACGTCCTAAGCCAGGTGCACCTGCTGCGAAGTAATCCTTGAGTATTGAGTAGATAGTATTGAGTATTGAGTAAAGCGTATTGAGTTTAAACGCAAGACGAGTTACGCAAAACGCAAGACGAACTACGCAAGACGCAAAAGTTCTGTTAATTACAATTGACCGTTTGAGAAGTGAATATTCAATATGTGATATTCTGCGAGAGGTTGGGAAGTACCCCCTCAGTATTAAACGGTTTTAAACAAAATTTCCTTACAGTTAAAAGGCAAATTTCTCAATGAGAAAAAGAAAACCCAAAGTTCGACATATTGCCGCTGACCCGCGTTACAACGACCCTATGGTCACGCAATTTGTCAATAACTTGATGTATGAAGGTAAAAAATCTACCGCATTCACCGTTTTTTACGAAGCATTAGACATCGTGAAAGAGAAAACAACGGAAAATGAGCATCAAGTTTGGAAAAAAGCATTGCAAAATGCTATGCCACAAGTGGAAGTTCGCTCACGCCGTATCGGTGGTGCAACTTTCCAAATTCCGACTGAAATCCGCCCTAAGCGTAAGATTGCAATCGGTATGAAGTGGATGATTAAATTCGCTCGTGCAAGAAGTGGTAAAGGCATCGCTGACAAGTTAGCGGCTGAAATCATTGCAGCAAGCAAAAATGAAGGTGCTTCTATCAAGCGTAAAGAAGAGGTTCACCGTATGGCAGAAGCCAACCGTGCTTTTGCGCATTACAGAGCTTAACTTTTTTAGCTTTCAATACAAAATCCCTCGCATATACGTATGCGGGGGATTTTTTTGTGCAAAATACTGAGGGGGTCATTTTTTTTACCTTTCTTTGAAGGGAAATTTTAAAAATATCCTCTATGAAAAAAAATATTATCCTCTTCCTTTTCTTGTTTTTATACAAAAATATAGAAGCCCAAAAATTTAACCAAATGCCGACCATTGAGGCAGCTAAAAACCTTATTTCAAGCCTATCTATTGAACAAAAAACAAAAGGTATGTTGGCTTTCAACGACCCCGATAGGCTTGAATGGTCAAACCTCCCGTTAGAATCAGTTGTGCGTAAAGGGTTGAAATTCAATGAGTTATCGGATTCGCAACGACAAAAAGTTCATGCTTTATTACGCACAGCTTTGAGTCCGCAGGGGTATCTGAAAGCCTTGTTCATCATTCAATACGATGAAGCCACGCATGAGCGATTGTCGGCGGCGAAAAGTCCGATTGCGCAGCGTTATGGCAATCAAAACTATTGGATAACTTTTTTCGGAGAGCCTTCTGACAAAGGGATTTGGGGTTGGCAATTTGAAGGGCATCACCTCTCTTTAAACTTCACACATTCCCCCACGGGCGTTACATGTACGCCTATGTTCACGGGCATTAACCCTGCGTTGACCCCTTCGGGAGCTTATGCTGGCAACTACGTTATGGCAGATGAAAATGAGTTAGGTAAGCAACTTTTCACCTCTCTTTCAGTTCAAATGAAGCAGAGAGCATTGATTGGAACATTACCAAATGACATTGATGTTTTAGCCAGAACAGGAAAAGAGCCTTTTTTTCAAAAAAATATGGTGCAAACGCTCCATCAAGCTGAAAGCATGACTGAGGGGGTAGCCTTTTCAGACATGAATGTTCCACAAAAAGAAATGGTGATGAAAATGATTAAATCGTGGGTCGAAAACTTAAATCCTGCTTTGGCACAAGAAAAAATGAAGCGTATTGAAGCCTTAAAAGAAAAAATTAGATTCGTCTGGATGGGAACGAATGATGTGGAACAATTGCATTATTACCGCCTCATGGCTTCGCCTTTCATCATCGAATTTGCGCATCGTGACCAAGGGATTTATCATTTCCATACCCTTTGGCGGGATTTGGAAGAGGATTTTAAGGGGAAATAGTTAATTTTGGGTTGTTATGAAAAAATACAACAAAAAAAGATTAATCAATTATAAACTTTTCTATAAAAAATACATAACTCCTTGATTATGAACAACTTAAAAGAACTATTCCAATGGAATGGCACTATTTCAGGCGCAACTAAAATGGCTTTGTATGGCTTTTATGTTGT
>JAYTMW010000796.1:0-2035 GCA_043728105.1 Saprospiraceae bacterium
ACCAATAATTTATTGGGAACTGATTTACAGCTAACACTTTATTCACCTCTGGGCAATGTTTTTTGGATACATTTAGTTGTCACTTCAGCTGATGGTCAAGAAATTGTTGTCTCTCGACGCGTGAGAAAATCGTGTAACTACGAGTTGCGAAACAATAATCAGAATACTACGAATACCCAAATAAGTAAAAGCCCTGACATGTCTATTTTTCCTAACCCTTCAAGTGGGGTATTCGATATCATACTCAATATTGAAAATGATTCTGAAAAAACTGTAATCGGATTGTTTGATACTAATGGAAAGCAAATCAAGTCCATAGCCAATGAAATTCTTGCAAAAGGAGAACATTCTCTCAAACTTGACTTGTCAAATATTGAAAACGGTATCTATATTTGTAGAATGAATAATATTTCTCAAAATCAGATTCTTAAACTAATCAAAACCAACTAATCTATGAGAACAGCTATAATCAATTACCTGATAATTATAATACTCGTTTCAACAGCTTGTAAAAAAGAACAAGAAAAAATAGTATTTGATATATACTATCCTCGTTCAACAGAACATGGTAGTTTTACTGCCTTAAAAAATGGCATAAAATGGGCGGCAGGAGGACTTTCCCATTACTATAAAGAAGGAGGTATAATAAAAGAGTTTGTGGGCATTGATGGTTATACTTTTTTTGATAATGACACTAATAATGTACCGTACACGATTGAAAATATGAGTTTCAGTAACTTTGCTTTAAATGTCGGGAAGTATAAATTACGACAATACAATCGTAAAGGTAACACATTCAAAGAAGGTGAAGGCGTTTTTCGATATGGATACTTTGAAGATGATGCAGAGGTCAATCCTTTTGAATTAGTACCAGAAGCTGATAATTTTATGGAAGTAACTAAAGTTGACTCCTTACACATTGAAGGGCGTTTCGATGTTACGTGCAAAGGTAAATATAAAATCAAAGGCGTTACGCATGTATATCGGTTCTCAGAAGGAAAGTTCAATGTGCTTTTAAAAAAGTAGAAATTTTAATGTAAAAAATAGACTCTACCTCTTCCGTATTTTAAAATACTGAGGGGGTATTTTTTTTTCTTTAACCCACACAATATCCTATCTTCGCCCCAAAATAAAAAAACTTATGCTCCAACTCACACAAATCAACATCTACCCCGTCAAATCCTTAGACGGTTTTTCACCCGATTCTGCCGTTGTCGAAAAAAGAGGTTTGCAATACGACCGCCGTTGGTTGATTACCGACCCAAGCGGCATGTTTCTCACGCAACGCACAAACCCCAAAATGGCGATGCTGCGTGCCACCATCGAAGGCGATTGTTTGGTGATACAAGAAAAAGATAAACCCTCAAATGACTTCAAAATACCGATAAATACTGAGGGGCCTCTCTCGCCCGTCACCGTATGGAACGATACGATGAAAGCGGCTTCGGTGTCGAAAGAAGTCAACGGTTTTTTAAGTGATTTTTTAGAAAAAGAAGTCCTTTTACTCAAAATGCCCGACACCACTGAACGCCGTGTGGACGAAGATTATAATCGTGGGAGTGACATTGTGAGCTTTGCAGACGGCTACCCTTTTCTCATCATCGGCGAGGCTTCAATGGCAGATTTGAACGCTCGATTAAGCGACCCCCTCAGTATTCGACGTTTTAGAACTAATTTTTTGTTTTCGGGCGGCACGCCGTTTCAAGAAGATGCTTTCCAAGACTTCAAAATTGGCTCGGTTGATTTTAGGGGTATAAAAAATTGCTCCCGTTGTGTCCTCATCACCCGTGACCCTGATACAGGTGTGAAGGGCAAAGAACCTTTGCTCACGCTCCAAAATTATCGTCAAAAAGGAACAAAAACAATGTTTGGACAAAATCTTATTTGGCATTTTGGAAAATGGGCAGAAAACGAAAAACCAGTAGTGCATGTTGGTGACACAATTACTTTGCTCTAACAAGGAAATTACGCCATTAAAGCCTTATTTTTGTAAGGAAAAAATGTAGTTTTGCAAAAAAATTGAGCATTATTTTTA
>JAYTMW010000797.1:0-4688 GCA_043728105.1 Saprospiraceae bacterium
GCATCAGTCTCTGAGGTGTTAATCTTCGCTCTTTCAACAAAACCGTCATCGTTTTTAGGGTTTTTATGATCATTATTAGATGTAGAAACAACCTCTGTATTGTTAGAATTATCCAATAAAACTTCAATTTCTACTCTACTATCTGTTTTTAAAAAACCTATTTGGTCACTACTATAATTCATTTTATCTATCTTAATGCTGTAATCTTCATCACGATTTAGATTGAGAATTACCTTCCCTTTTTTGTTCGTAAAAATATTATTCTGTCCCCAATTGACCGCAGCGTTTGGGAGCGGCTGCCGTGTATTTTTATCAAGCACAACTAAAATAATACTGCGTTCATCGGCATCAGGTTGGTTCAATAAAACAATATATTCTATTCGAGCATCTTCTTTTCCGATGGCAATTTGCCCTGCATTATAGGTTGTTTTATCTACTTTAACATCATAATCATGCGCACGATTGAGCTTCAAGGTCGTTTTACCACTTTCATCAGTTGTGTTTTTTTGGTCTGAAAATAGATTGCTTAAACCCAGCAAAACAGTAGCATTTGTAATGGGTTTTAAGGTTTTATCATCCAAAACGACAAGCGTGATTTCATGCTCTTTACTTTCATTCGGCGTTATTTCGTCGGTTGTTGCAAAGCTGTAAATATCATCTTCGCCATGCCCACCCGCACGATTGGACGTGAAATAACCCAATTTTCGTTCTTTATCGAGGATGAAACCGAAATCATCTTTTTGCGAGTTAAAAGGGGTGCCAATACTGAGGGGCATGTCAAAAAGCTCCATTCTTGGGCGGGCATAATAAACATCCAAACCACCCAAGCCACCTTCTTTGTTGGAAGAAAAATAAAGTGTTCCATCTTCGTGGATAAAAGGAAAAACTTCATTATTAGTACTATTAATGTAAGGCCCTAAATTGTTTGGTGCGCTCCAATCGCCGCTGGGTAGCTTGTTGCTCACGTATAAATCCATGCCGCCATAACCACCTTTTCGATTGGAAGAAAAGTACAATTTTTGACCGTCAATGGAGAGGGTAGGGTGGCAAAAATCTTTGACATCTCGGTCAAACTTTATTTGTTTTGGATTGCTCCAACCTTTATCGGTTTGATGCGATTCAAAGATTTGCATGCGGTCAATTTTTTCAACATATTTCGCTTTGCCGTTTTTTTGGTTGTTGTTTCGAGAGAAATAAAGGGTCTTAAAATCCTTCGCAAAAGTAAGCGGCCCCTCATGTACGGACGTGACTAATTCGAGCGCAAAAGGCTCTGGTTTTTGCAAATCGCCTTTTGCATTGCGTTTGGCTATAAACAGCGACATCGTTTTTTGATTGATGTGCTTATCGTACATTTTGTCTTTGCCCTCAACAGTGCTATTAGACACAAAAACAATCCCGTCTTTATGAAAAGTGGGGCTAAAATCCAATGCTCTGGAGTTGATTATGCTCACATTGGATATGTTTACTTTGTTAAAAGGTTGCGCCATGAGTATTGCTTGAATACACAAAAAAGGCACTATCAATTGGCTTTTCATTTTCATAGCCTGTATTTTTTTTGAATGAATAATTTTGTTGAATAAGCTACTTGAATAGGTCTTTTTTTTTAACACATAGGCACATAGGACACATAGTTTTTATAAATTATTTTTATAACTAATTGAAAATCAAATAATTACATATTTAACTATGTGTCTTATGTGCCTATGTGTTAAAAAAAACCTATTTATTGTTAAAAGAAAAAACGAGGATTATGCAATATTTTTTGATTTTTAATAAAATCGTAACGCAACATCAATTCTATTGAACCATTGCTGTATTTTTTTAATTCAGTTAAAGTAAAATCGTATGCTGCACCAATGCCTAATTCGTCTGTTGCTTGAAAATAAGTCAACACGCTGAAGGAATCGCTGCCACCATAAACAGAATTTCCTGTTCTTAACGAGCCACCAATAAGGAACTGCCTATGGAACATCAAACCCAAATTTAGGTCGGCACTTATGGGGGCATTTCGGACATATTTTAGCATAATTGAAGGCTTCAAATGAAGTTGTTCACTGCCCAAACGGAAAAAACCACCCGCTTGAAAATAGACGTGTCGCTGTTCCGTGCCTTCAATATCAAAAACCTTTTGTTTATTCAATTCAATCGGATTTTTGATTAAATTTGGGATAGATAAACCCACATAAAACGACCGCATATCGAAATAAACACCCGCTCCAACATTGGATGTAACAATCGTCGGATTTTGTTGAATCAACAACTCATCCGTGAGGTTTTCTACGTACATATTAGGGTCTTGCAAATCGAAGCGATATTGCTTGACTGCACCATTTAGACCCACCCGAAAAGTCATATCTTCGGTGTGAATAATGTCGTAATTAAGGGCTAAATTGCCAAAATTGCGGCTTAGAATACCTTCTTGTTGGTTTGAAAGCGTCAAGCCTGTACCCAATCGTGATTTGTTGATGGGCATGTCAAAAGCCACCAAATAAGATTGAGGATGCCCTTCAAAACCAATCCATTGATTGCGGTACAATCCCATGACTGACGTTAACCGCCGTGACCCCGCAAACGCTGGATTGAGTAGCATGTTGTTGTACATAAATTGCGAGTAGTGAGCCTCCTGTTGTGCTTGGAGAACGACTACCACCAAAAGTGTCATTACGAGGGTCGAAAAAACCTTTCCCATAGCTATAATTTTTATAAATTGTTAATAATCAATGTTTTATACAAAAAAAAATAAATACATGAATTAAATAGGGCTTCACCCTATTCTAACATAGATCACCCTTTCAGGGCTTAATATTACAATGCTAAATCTAAAAGCCCTGAAAGGGTGATATATGTTAGAATAGGGTGCAGCCCTATGGACAATGGACAATGGACAATGAAACCATTATCTCAAAATTGTTACATATCCCTTAATAGCTTTTGCCGTCGGATTTTTCTTAAAAATGTAGTAATAAGTACCCGCAGGCAATGGCAAATTCTTATAATCACCCTTCCAATCATTTTTATACCAAGTTGTTTTGTAAACCAAATCACCCCATTGATTGAAGACCATTAACTCGCTTAATTCACTACCTGGTGCAGTTGGGTCAAAGCCTTCAATTTTAAGCGCATCATTTTTGCCATCATCATTCGGCGAGATAAGATTCGTGCCACGGTTGCCTTGCACTACATCAATTTTAGCCGTTGCCAAAGCACAAGCCGTAGGGCAGAAATCAGAGCATACTTCATAATCAAAAGACTCGATACCCACGAAACCGACCTTCGGCGTGTATTGGAAAGTACCATCATTGTTGAACACAATCGAGCCTTTCAAGCCACTCGATTTCAATTTGATGAGATTGTTCGACCCCCTCAGTATTGAATCGTTTAGAACCACATTTTTGCTTAAAACATCATCCGAAGCGACGATATAAGCATCATTTATGGCAACAGACGACTTGTACATACCCACATTAATGGTGTCACGCAGCGTACAATTTCCAAAAGTTGCACTCAAAATGTATTGACCCAAAGCCGCATTTTCTACACGAGAAGCCAAATATTCAGAGCCAACAGAAACCAATTTATTTGGATTCGTCCACTGATATTTACCGCCTGCAAAAGCATTGGCTTTCAGAATCAAGGAGTCATTTTTACACAAAGTCAAACTATTAGCATCAAGTAACTCGACGGGTTTCACCACAACTTCCGTTTGGCAAGTAGCCGTTTTACCCAACTTATTTTTAGCCTCAAAAATCAACGTGTGACTACCGATTGAGAAAGGGCTACCACTTATCAAACCACTCGTTTGAGTCACATTTACAGTCCCGCAAAAATCAACAGCCGTTGGTTTAGCAAATGAAATATTTAAACCTTGACAATTATCCGCAATTTTAGTGTTGAGAATAAATTTATCTCTATCGCTGATGACGTTTCCGACGATACTGACCTCAACATTCATCGGACAAATAATATCAGGATTAGCTGTATCCGTGCAACCCGTCACCGTAATCGGAACAATCACCGACACACACGCATTCGACGAATCACAAATCGAAATACAAACCGAATCAGATCCAGAATAATATTTAGGTGCTTTGTAAGTCAAACACACTTGTCCATTTTCAATAGAGATTTGCGCAGTGCCTTTGCTTGTCGGCGTGTTGCAAATGGAAGCCGTAAATGTGTCATTGGCATCCTTATCGGTCACCACAAAACACTGTTTAGTCGTAGAATCTTGCTCAATATTAATAGGTGTTATCGCAATTGAAGGCGCATCATTTAAAGGATTTACATTGAAAATCAAAGTAGCCGTTGCACAATAAATAGGATTACCCAAATCACAAACTTTGTAATGCACACTATCCACGCCGTTGAAATTCGGATTAGGCGTGTACGTATATGAGCCATTTGGATTCATTGTAATTGTACCATGAAGCGGCAAATCTGTTGTTGCAAAACCATTTGGATTCAAGTTATTATCAATATCCGTAGCGGTTACAACACCCGTAGAAACTACATCTTCATTTGTATTAACTGTTGTATTAGTAACAACAGGCGCATCGTTGACAGGATTTACATTGAAAATCAAAGTAGCTGTTGCACAATAAATAGGATTACCTAAATCGCAAACTTTGTAATGCACACTATCCACACCGTTGAAATTAAGATTAGGCGTGTATGTATATGAACCGTTT
>JAYTMW010000798.1:0-8983 GCA_043728105.1 Saprospiraceae bacterium
GAATTGGTGCTTTCACAACTTATTATTAGAAATTGGCGGCTGCGTGTTTTTGAAAGATTTATCTCAAAAGTAACATCTTTTTCTTCAAAAATGACCTCATCTACTGAGGAGTCAGTCCCAAATTTATGCCGCATAACTTTATTTGGACGTATTGTTTTGTCGAATTGAATGTAATACACATATTGATTGTCGTTTGACCAAGTGATGTAGCTTCCTGAAACATCAGAAATGTGTTCATCCAACATTTTGCCCGTTTCTAAATCTTTAAAAAACATCGTGTGGCGTAAGTCGCCAGTCGTATCAAAAGTGAAAGCCAAATAGCGACCATTTGGGCTAATGGTGTATTGATTGAAGTTAAAATGTTTGAAATTAATCGCAAAATTGGCTACATTAATAATCTCCTCTTCGGGAGCATTCCAAGATTCTTTTTTTCTATAATAAATAGGAAATTCGCTGTCCTTAAAATATTTCAAATAATACCAATAACTATACACCTTCACGGGGACAGTCACAGCGTCAGGGTCTTCTCTTTCAGTCAACTCATTGAGCAATTCTTTTTGTACCCCCTCAGTATTTGAGAGCATTTGCGCACTATAATCGTTTTCGTTATTAAGGTGAGCTATGACGGCACTGTCATTGGGATTGTTTAACCAAAAATAATCATCGAATCGTTGTTTGCCAAATTCAGTCAACACTTTTCGCACCTTGCGAGCTTTTGGTGCTTCAATTTTAGATTTAGAAAAAGACAGCGTTTTCTGAGTGTTACAGCCCAAAAGAAAGATAAGAAAGGTGAAAATTGATATAGCAGCAGAGCTTTTTTTCATGCGTTTAAAACTAAAATTTTAGTTTAATTTTTAGTTTTACTTAATAGGCTTTATAACCTATTTTAGTTACTGCAAAAAACTTACCCTTTTTATTGCAAAACAATCAAAAACTTCTTAGCAAAAATTGATGTTTAGACTTTTAAGAGATTTATAAACTACAAAATATTGAAAATCAATTATTTATAAATACATAAATTTATTTATATTTAAATTATAACATTTTAAACAGCTTTATTTTTTTCATTTCTACAATAAATCTAATCATATCTACCCAAACAATCCATCATAAAAGCATACTTCAGAGCGGTTAATTTAAATCGCTCAAAACGACCCGATTGACCACCGTGACCTGCATCCATGTTGCATTTGAAATAAATAGGGTTTTTGCCAGTGTTGTTGTTGCGAACCCGTAGAACCCATTTTGCGGGGCTGAAATAAGGCACTTGTGTGTCATGCAAACCACCCGTGGCTAAAATGGCAGGATAATTCGCCTTTTTAACATTGTCATACGGACTCCAACTGAGCATGTAATTGTAAAATTCAAAGTTATTTGGGTTGCCCCATTCGTCATATTCTAAAGTTGTGAGGGGTAATTTGTCATTAAACATGTCCGTTATCACATCCATCCACGGAACCTCTGCAATCACACCTCGCCACATACCAGGATTTTGATTGATGACAGCTCCCATCAACATCCCACCAGCACTGCCGCCATTGGCAAAAAGTCGGTCATTATTCGTGTATTTCTCACGCACCAAAAAATCGGCACAGTCAACAAAATCATTAAAGGTATTTTTCTTTTTTAGTAGTTTCCCATCCTCATACCATTGTCTGCCCAACTCTTGACCACCTCTTACGTGCGCTATGGCATACACAAAACCTCTATCCAAAAGACTGATGATGTTTTGGTCAAAATATGGTTCGGTGCTGTTGCCATAAGAGCCATAAGCATAGAGTAAAAGTGGGTTAGAACCGTCTCTTTTAAAAGATTTCCTACCATAAACGATTGAAACAGGCACTTGAACACCATCCCTTGATTTTACCCAAATCCGCTTTGTTTCGTAAAGACTCACGTTAAATCCAGTGATTTTGTCTTGTTTTATGATCGTTTTTGTCTTGTTTTTTATGTCATAATGGTAGGTAGAAGAAGGGGTTGTGAGTGATTGATAGTTGAAGCGGATGGAGTCGGCGGCAAAATTATCTTGATCCCCTAAAGACATGCTTGCCACGTACGTTTCTTCACCAAAATCAACTTCATGTTCATATTGAGCGGCCCGATTATAAACTCTAATTTTGCTCAAACCATTGATTTTACTTTCAGTGATAATGTAATCTTTCAAAATCGTATAATCTGTGAGCAACGCCGAGTCTCTGTGTGGTATCAAATCTGTCCAGTTTGCTACACTCGTCTTACTGATTGGAGTAGTCGAAATTTTGAAATTTTTAGCACCTTTATTGTTGTTAAAAATAACGAAATAGTCGCTATCAAAATGGTTGACATAATAAATTAAATCACGTTGTCGGGGTTGTAAAACCTGCAATGCTGTATTATTGTTTGCACTTATAAAATGGGTTTCGGAAGTCGTAGTACTGAAAGATTGAAACAGGAGATATTTTTTACTTTTTGTCTTGGATATAGACATCCCAAAAGTGTTATCTTTTTCCTCATAAATTAAATCATCTTTATTCACAGGTGAGCCTATTTCATGCTTCATAACTTTATATGCACGTACCGTTGGGTCGTTCAAAAGATAGTATAAATTCATGCCGTCGTTGCTCCACTCTAAGCCGTTGTTGGCAACGTCAGTAGCCACCTCATCCGAGAGCCTATCGGATGCTAAATCCTTGATATACAATGTATTACGTCGGTCACCCGATGTGTCAACAAGGTACGAAACCATCTTATTATCTGGACTCACAGCATATTCAAAAAGGCGATAAATCTTACGTCCCATTGCCATTTTAGGCACATCAAACAATATTTCTTCGGGTGCTTCTTTTGAGCCTTTTTTGCGGCAAATATAAGGGTATTCTTTCCCCTCTTCGTAGCGTGTATAATACCAATAACCATTGTTTTTGACGGGAACCGTTTGGGCTTTCTGCTCTACCCTATTAGACATTTCATCGAATAAAATTTTCTGTAACCCCTCAGTATGTTTGAGTGATTTTGCTTGATAATCGTTCTCTGCCATCAAATGACGCAAAACAATTGAATCGTTTGCATTATTGATTGAAAAATATTCGTCAGGTCTTTTTTGACCATATTCTTCAAAAAATTTATCCACTTTAACGAACGTGGGCGGGGTCAAATTCTCAATTTTATGAGGCTTATCATTTTTACAAGCCATCATGAAAATTGCGAAAATAAAGACGAGGTGTTTAATGTTAATTCTCATTGTATGATTAGGCGTTTGTCCTTTAATTTTGTTATAAACTTATGTCAAATATAGCCTAAAATAAATGAGTTCAAGAAAAATAGCCCATATTTTTCTGCTTAAAAAGGTTTTTTTTTCATACCCCCTCAGTATTTTTCAAAAAAAAAGGATTAATTATCTATTTTTTAGCTTGACCTTGATTATCATTTAAAACCCTACATAATATTTACTCACTGTTTTTGCTACGCAAAAAGGCGTGCAAACGTGATTTTTCTACGGATTGAAGCTATTTTCGAGAGAAAAATTTCCAATTTTTCTCTCGAAAATAGCTTCAATCCAAAAAAATTTTCAAAAACTTTTTTTGCGCAGCAAAAACGAGGCGTGAACATTTTATGTGGGGTTTCAAAAAATATCATATCAAAAACGTACATTTGCGCCATGAAAATTGAAGTATTATACGAGGATAACCATTTGATTGCCATCAATAAAGAGGCAGGTGTATTGGTGCAAGGCGATGAAACGGGCGATGAACCGTTAGTAGAAATCGTTAAAAAAAATATCAAAGTCAGATATGATAAGCCGGGCGATGTCTTTTTGGGCGTGGTGCATAGGCTCGATAGACCCGTTAGCGGCGTGACAATTTTCGCCCGCACAAGTAAGGCATTAGAGCGCATGAATAAACTTTTATCCGATAGACTTGTTGAGAAGACTTATTGGGCTATCGTGAAAGAACGTCCCGAAGAGTTTGATGGGACGTTGATAAATTGGTTGGATAAGGATAAAGATAAAAACATAACAAAAGTTTTAGACGGTAAAAGTCGCCGTCATCCCGATGCCAAAGAGTCGGAATTGAGCTATGAGTTGTTATCGAGCATTGGTAATTTTCATCTTTTACAAGTGAATCCGAAGACAGGTCGCTCGCATCAAATTCGGGCGCAATTGGCTCACATTGGTTCGCCCATAAAAGGTGATTTGAAATATGGTTTTGTGGGTGCAAATCCTGATAAATCTATTGGACTTCATTGCCGTTCCATGAAATTTATACATCCTGTTTTGAAAACAGAAATAGAAATAGTGGCAGACCCACCCAATGACCAAGTGTGGAAACAGTTCATTAAAGTGCTTTTGTGAATTACGAGATTACGAAATTGTTACCCCCTCAGTATTTCGGAAATTTTTACACTAATTTCGTAATCTCGTAATTCGTAATCCCTTAATTCTTCGTAAATTAAATAACTACTTGAGATGACAGAAATTCAAAAAAACAAGCTTGATTTCTCAAATACCGAAAACGCATTTTCAAATAAATCAGATAAAGAACTGAAAAAAACAGCATGGTTGTTCCGCATGATGAACAGCCCTACGCTCGTGAAACTCGGTGCGCCACTTGCGTTGAAATCGGTACAATGGGGCTTGCCTTTTGCTGAGAAAGTTGTTCAAAATACCATTTTTCAACAGTTTTGTGGTGGCACAACGCTCCTAAATTCTTCAAAAACGATTGAAAGATTGGCGGCAGGTCACGCAAAATCTATTTTAGATTATGGTGTGGAAGCAAAAGAAACGGAAGACGAATTTAATAAAGCGATGAATGAAAATATCAGAGCCATTGAATTTGCGTCTCGCTCGAAAGATATTCCTTTCATCAGCATCAAAATAACAGGCCTGGCTCGGTTTGCATTGTTGGAAAAAATTCAGAACAATGCACCCATGACGGAGGATGAAAAAAATGAATATTTCAACGCCTCAAAACGTTTGGATGCCATTTGTCACACGGGTCGAGATAAAGGAATTCGTGTTTTGATAGATGCCGAAGAATCATGGATTCAAGATGCGATTGACCGCATGGCGAATATTATGATGGCTCGTTATAACAAAGAACGGGCGGTCGTTTACAATACTTTTCAGATGTATCGCCACGATAGATTGGCTTTTTTGAAAGAATCTTTCGATTTAGCCAAATCCAAAGAATATTATTTGGGTGCAAAGTTGGTGCGTGGGGCGTACATGGAAAAGGAGCGCAAGCGTGCCGAAGAAATGAATTACGCAACGCCCATCAATCCCGATAAGGTTGCGACCGACAAAATGTACAATGACGGCTTGGTTTTTTGCGTCTCCAATTTTGAACAAATTGCCAGCATGAACGCCACCCACAATGCGCAAAGTTCGATGCTTTTGGCAGGGCTTATGGACGAAATGGGCATAGCAAGAGGTCATACGCATTTCTACTTTTGCCAACTTTTAGGCATGAGCGACAACATCACTTTCAACTTAGCGGCGGCAGGTTTTAACGTTGCAAAATATATTGTTTATGGCACAGTGCATGATGTTTTGCCTTATTTAGTGCGTCGTGCGCAAGAGAATACGTCCGTTACGGGCGATATGAGTCGGGAATTGAGTTTG
The DNA here is from genome assembly GCA_043728105.1 of Saprospiraceae bacterium. Classification (GTDB taxonomy): domain Bacteria; phylum Bacteroidota; class Bacteroidia; order Chitinophagales; family Saprospiraceae; genus JAAFJT01. The sequence continues at coordinate 5,600 of JAYTMW010000798.1, forward strand.
GTTCAGAAGGAAGTTAAGCGTAGGGGGATTTGAGAGAGGCCCCTCAGTATTTTAGCTCTATTTTTCATACAATTCAATAGGCAACCCATCAGGATCAGAAAAAAAAGTAAACCGTTTACCTGTCCATTCATCCACTCGAATGGTTTCAAGTTCAATACCTTTTTCTTGTAAATCAGCTACTGTAAAATCAATATCAGTTACTTCAAAAGCCAAATGCCGCAACCCACAGGCTTCGGGTCGGCTTGCTCTTTCGGGTGGATTTGGAAACGAAAACAACTCGATTTGGTACTTTTCACCCACTTTCAAATCCAATTTGTAAGAATCACGGGCTTCACGATACACTTCTTGGATGATTTCTAAACCCAATTTTTGGGTGTAAAAATCTTTTGATTGTTCATAGTTTGAACAAATAATGGCGATGTGGTGGATGTTGTTGAGGAGCATATTTTTTTTGTAAAGATAAAACAGGCCCCTCAGTATTTTTTATGTTTTACAATTGTTTTTCATATCACATCGTTAAACGAGTGCCAATAAGCACAGAAATACCATTCACATTAGGGATGAAATAAAAAATACTATACCCAAATTTCCTTTTATATTTTCTTTAATCAAGACAAATTTTTAGAGGAATAATGAATTATTTAAAAAGAATTTAACGCAGAGTAAAGGAAATAGAAATGGTAAGTTGGGTATATTATTTTTTACTTCATCCCTTACCTACACTAACTCTTTTCTTATGTGAAAATAGGTGTATGAAATACCTAAAATTATCAATGCAACCAAAGGAGCAAGAATCTGAACACCAAAGCCATCTATTGCCAAATGACTCCATGCCGCAGCAATAAATTCAATCAAAAAACAGCCATAAGCCCATTCTTTGAAACGACTCGGTACTTGTGGTAGAATCAATGCCAAAGCACCAACCACTTTAAAAACAGTAAGCATAACGCCAAAGTAAGCAGGATAATCCAAGTGGCGAACACCTTCTTTAGCCATCTCAGATTGTGATGTGAGGGCAGGCATTACACCTTCAAATAGGAAAAGAAGTCCCGTAGTTGCCCAATAAATAATGTCATTTTTTTTCATTTTGTTTGAAATTTAATAAGAGTGAAAATACATTTTAATAATAAAATTTATTTGTAAAAATTTGATTTTCAATTATTTACGAACGTTTTGTTACGGCAAATTTATCTGCCGAATGAGATTTATTGGTTTCATTTAAAGCGTTTCAACATACTTTTTAAAATTATCCAAAATAGCTTGCCAACCACCTTTTTGTAATTCAATAGTGTTCTCATCTTCGGGCTCAAAAACTTCCGTTACCGTTGTTTGATTGCCATTTTTGGAAAAAGAAATAGTAACATCTCGACCATCACCGAGGGTGTAAGCAAGCGTTTTATGGGTTTCGATGGCATCATAAATGCCCCAAAAATCGAAGCTAAAACTGCCGTCTTTTGCCGCCATGATTGAGCTGAATTTGCCTCCAATTTGAAGGTCATTCGTCGCTTCGGTCGTGTGCCAATCATCAGAAGCGTTGTTCCAATTTACGATGTGTTTAGGCTCTGTCCAACATTGCCAAACCGTTTCAATAGGCGCATTTATTGTAGATTCAACCGTAATATTGGGAAGTTGTGTAGTCATTTTTTATTCTTTTTTGTTAAAAAAAATTACTAAAAATTAAATCAAATATCCACTTTTTCTTGAAGAAATACAATTCTTTTTAATACTTTTTGATACTTTCTAATGCTTTTTAAAGTTTCATCGGCTTGCCTTGAAGTGCGTTTTTCAACTGACCCGCCATAATTTTATCCACCCAACGAGTAGGCAATGCGGCTATTAATTTGATGATGAAATTCGTTGATGAAATCATATAATGTGGCTTAGGATTTCTTTTTTCATAAATATCAAAAGCCAATTGTGCTACGGATTCAACCGACACGCCTTGTTTTTCAGTAAGGTCAATGCTTGCTTTTGAGATTTTTAAAATGGGTGCATATTCCGTTTCAGGATAAAGATTGGTATTATTCCGTGCTTTATCCCAAATAGGTGTTTTAACAGGCCCCGGCTGAATGGACACAACTTTGATTCCGAACAAAGCCAACTCACGGCGCAAGGCATCATTATAAGATTCCAATGCGGCTTTTGAAGCACAATAAGGCCCCACAAAAGGTTGGCTGATGAGGGCAGAAACGGAACTGATTTGTATGATTTTTCCCTTCGGCACATCCTTGTTAAAAGTTGCACCCATCATAGGCAAAAAAGCTTGAGTGACACGCTGCACGCCAAACACATTAATATTAAATTGCTCTATAAACTCTTCATTATCAATATGTTGCAAAGGACCAGTTATGGCAACACCGGCATTATTGACCAACAAAGCGACCCCCTCAGTATTGATGGTCTTTTTAACAAAATCAGCCGCTTTCAAAATGGCTGCATTGTCTTTCACATCAAAAATAAGCGGTACAAAATGTTCGCCCAATGACGCTTTCAAACGCTCGGCATCTCGCTCCGTTCTCACGCTGCCAAATACCCTAAAACCTTTCTTTAAAAATATTTCTGCAATGGCAAGACCAATGCCCGACGATGCGCCTGTTACGACTATGTTTTTCATATTTTTAGTTTTTGTAAAAAAAAAATGCAACCAAAATGATACTTGCATAAAGCAAATGTATCATTTTGATTGCATTTATATGTAGAAAGTTATTGGTTATTGGTTATTGGTTATTGGTTATTGGTTATTGGTGATTGGTTATTGGTGATTGTGGCAATAACTAATAACTAATAACCAATAACTATTCCCCCATCAAATCAAAAACGGCTTCAATCACATCTTCCACATTGGGTTTTGAAAAATAGTCACCATCAGAGCCATAAGGCGGACGATGTTCTTTCGACGTGATTGTTTTTGGAGCGGTATCGAGGTATTTATAACCACCTTGTTTTTCTAAAACTTCTTGCATCATATAAGCTGTTGCACCACCCGGTACATCTTCATCGAAGAAAACTATGCGATTGGTTTTTTTCAAAGATTGAACAATGCCATGCTCCAAATCGAAAGGCAAAAGCGTTTGAACATCTATTAATTCAACGGAAATACCATGTTTTTTAAGTATTTCAATGGCTTCTTGCGCAATCCGCACACATGAGCCATACGTTACGACTGTAACGTCTGACCCCTCAGTCAAAACCTCCACCGAACCCAACGGCACGGTAAATTCACCTATATTATCGGGTAACATTTCTTTCAGACGATAGCCATTCAAACTTTCAATCACGATACCCGGGTCGTTGGATTGCATCAATGTTTCGTACATACCAGCCGCTTGCACAAAATTTCGTGGCACACATATATATACACCCCGCAACGCATTCAACATCATG
>JAYTMW010000799.1:0-3849 GCA_043728105.1 Saprospiraceae bacterium
CTTACGTATCATGCGGCTTTTTAAAAGATTACTGTCTTAATTTACCCGTCAAAACACTCGCTTTCCCATTAAATGGGTTGCCCGACGACCGCCTAAACGACACTACTTGCCCCACGTGCCAAACGGCATCTTCAATGGGCCCATTGATGAGATTCCAAAAAGGGTACTCCGTGGTTTTATCACCATTTTTGAAAATTATTTTGTATTCCTCTATGTTTCCTTTGTTGTTTTGAAGCAAATCGTTTGCTTTTTTCAAATTTTCAAGGGTTATTCTCCTTTTATCCTCAAATTTTAAAACAGAAGTTTCTTCGCCCGAAGTGCCATTTACTTTTTTCAACATCGCATTCAAAATGATATTTGATAAGCCTAAAATATGGTCAATCGTCTCTTCCGAAGTACGGGCTTTGTCGCTTGGTTTGAAGGCGAGGTCTTTGGCAGTTAATCCTTCTGTTGCCCAATAGTATCGAAAACCCAAGCCTTCAATCATGCGGATGACGACGGTTTCGGGGGTGTATTTTTCGGGGTAGTTGGGTATTTCATAGAAAGGTAAGGTATCCATAGATTGTTTGATTTCTAAGGCGTGGCTACTTGAGTAAGTACAAATGGCTAATACGATTATGATTAATTTTTTCATTTTAATTGTTATTCAGATTTTTTGTGAAAGTAAAACACACCCTCAGTATTTTTCTCTGAAAGGGTGTTTTTTCTATTTCATTCCTAAAATTAAGTCAAAACTTCTTTTAATTTATTGATAAACCAAGTAGTTTGAACCAACTTCTCAATAGCATCTTTTTTATCTATTTTATATTTGTGAATCAAAGAACCACAATGGTCTTTAAAACTTAAAAACGGATAGAATGTCTCAAAATCATCGCTTTCAAGACATTTTGCTATTTGTCCTATGTCATTATCTTCTTTAATGCCTCCAACCTTAAATTCCTCATAACCTTTATGAACGCCATTGATTTTAATGACTAAATTATGACGATGTTCGTTTTTAATAGCTCTTATTTGATTTTCATATACTTCTTTATCAAAATTTATTAAATTTAATTGAGCGATATTTTCAGGATGATAGAGGTAGTTTTCAAAACAATAATAGCGTAGAATCTTATAGTTTGGAAACTTTTCTGACAGCTTTTGAATTTCTCCATCGGTTAAAAAATCTCTATCACGCAAGCCCAAAAGTGTTTTGTCTCTTTTAATTTTCAAAAAAATGGAATTTGAATTTTGAACATCCGTGAAAATGAAATCGTCAAGCCCCATTAAACTATACAATTCATAATTTTTATTTTCGCATAAAACAATTTTTCTATTACCGAGAATTTTATGTAAAGATGACCGAGGTATCGCCACCTCAAATATTTCATCTAAATGTTTGGGTATAGGTTCTAATATTTGGGTTTCGTCAAAATCCAAATTGTCAAAATCCAATATCACAGAGTGATCGGTATCTTTGGCGTATTCGATGAAGCCCAAAGAGTGTGATGCTGTCCACAATTGGCAGTTAGTGGGTATCCAATTTTCGGTTATTTCCTTTAATAATGAATATTGTAAGGTGGTATTGAGGTGAACATCCATTTCATCTATGTAATATATTGTGTCTTGAAAAAATTGACTCCTTACTACAAAGTTTAATAAAATTACGATAATCTGTTTTTCCCCGTGGCTCAATAAGTCATAATTAATCATCGAATCGCCTTTGGAGAAAATAAGACGTGGCGGTTCTACAATTGTGTTACCAGCTTCTTGATAATTGGCAATATGAATACTTGTTTTTTTATTTTCTCCAAAAATCCTTTCTAAAGCGGAATTGACGGGGGTTATAAATTGCTCCATAATTGACCTTAAATCAATGGATGCGTCGCCAGCAAATAAAGGGTCTCTCAACGCTTTGTTAACGTCCCAAGTATATTTTTTAATATCTGATTGAAATCGGGTATCAAAATCAATGAAATATTCGGGGCCATCCGTATTTTCCAAAACTGCTTTTTCATCAAATTTTTCATTGACCAATCGAGGAACTATACGCATACTGGGTCTTCCAAAAAAGGCGGTTTTGGGTAATTTGTTCTCGTTTTGACCTTCATTTTGAGGAATCGTTTTAGTGTAAAATCCTATTTCATCAAATAGAACACTTAGAGTTGCTTTTGGCGATTTGAACTTGGCATAATATTCCAAATCGCTATCCTCTACATCGAACACATCATTATTTTTCTTTCTATTTACACGCTCTACTCTTTGTAAGGTTTTATCCGTCAAGTTGACATCTTTGTTTGATAAGGCATCTTCGTTTTTTGATATTCTTTCAAAAGCATCAAAAATCGAGGATTTACCACTACCATTAGCACCGATAAGCAAAACCAATTTCGCTTCGGCAGGTATATTTTTTATCTGTAAGTCTGTGAATCGCTTAAAATTATTTAGACTTAGCTCTTTTATTCTCATTACCTATTTTTTTGTAAAAATACACTTTTCTTTAAAATTAAAACACCCCCTCAGTATTTTTCAACGAAGGGGGCATTTTTTTATCATAAACCCTTGAAAATCAATTCAATACCACCTCAATCCCCAAAGCCACCTCATCATTCAACTCCGTTTTATCCACCGTTAAAGCATCCGCTAAAACCAAAGAATCGGCTAAAACCTCGCCTTTGATATACTCGCTGAATTTGGCAAATATTAATATTCTAATCCGAAATCCTCTTTAGTAAGTTCTTTATTATTAACTTTAATAAAATCCTGTAAGTCAAAAACCTTTTCGGTATTTCCATTATCTGAAAATACTTTTACTTCAATTTTAGCTGTATTAACATTCCTAATATTTTGTTGATTAACCATCAAAATAAGCGAATTTGTTGAAGTGAAATCTTGATTTGCAAACAATTTATTATTGTAATTCCAAGTATATTTTTTCTTACCATTTTGTACAGGCATATTATCAGAAAAATCTGTAAATTCTTGTGGAATTATTACTTCAATTGTAAAATCTGATACAGTTTTATCTGCTGTATTTTTAATACATGCTTTTAAACTTCTTTTGTAATCTGTATATATTCCGCCACTAGTTCCATGACTAATTGGATCTGAAATTATATTAATAATTTCAATGCCCTTTGTATCATTTTTTAATTCAAACTCACCAATGGCTTCCTTTAAGATTTTAGGTTTTATTGGATTAACAGGCTCGAAGTCATAAATATTTACTTCCTCTAATTTTGAAAAAAGAGTATTCCAATTTCCTTCTTTAGAAATATCAATGATTTCTCTACTTCTAAAATTTAAAGGTTTAATATCATTAGACATACCTCCAAAACTTACTAAAATATATTTTTTCGGATTATCATTTATATCATTGATAATTAATTGATACTCTTGACCTACGCCACCTGTAAAGCTATCGGCTTTGTTTTTATAGCCTTTTGATAAAACAATTATTACTTTATGATAATCAGTCATTGCTATATGCATCATCTTCACAAAATCAATGGATGCTTCTTCTTGTGACAACATTTTATCCATTTCAGTATGAAAACCACTTCTTCTTAACTTATTACAAAATGCCAATACATTATTCTCATGTACTTCATTATCCCAAGCATAACTTATAAATTGTTTATTTAATGTCACTTCAATTGCAATCATAGTATCTTCATTTAATTCAATTTTTTCAATGTATAATTTTTCAACTAATTTTAAATCTGTAGCAAGCACTTCGCCTTTAATATAATCGCCAAATTTTTTAACAGCACTCATGATATATGGATGTTTTTCAATTTTAACTGTTATTTTGTCAGTGATATTAAAATTAAGCTCCTTCCGAATATTTTGGATTTTATTCACCAAATC
>JAYTMW010000800.1:0-5812 GCA_043728105.1 Saprospiraceae bacterium
CCGCTACTGGCGTGAGTCAGAGGTGATGCGGTGGTGACAAAACCCGTTCTTAACACTCGACCCAATTCATCGTATTGCGTGCCGAGATATTTTGTTGAATCGGCTGCCCGCATGTTGCCGTCTTGCGTGAGAGTCAATAGGTCACGGTTGTCATAATAGAATCTTTGTGGCTGCGCACCTGGCACTTGCTTACGACACAAGCGGGTCTGATTGTCGTATTTATAACAGAAAACGAGACTTAGTTTTATGACGTTTGAGGCGTTGATGGCATCGGGCGGGATGACCATTACGAGCTGTCCGTAATCATCATAGACGTTGTAGGTGTCCACGTTGCTGCCGTTCAAAAACTTACGAGTGAGGACGACTCTACCCATTTTATCTTTAAAAACTTGAGTTATTTTACCATTTTCGTTGGTAATGGTGGTTTTTGATAAAGTGTTGACATCATAATTACCGTTGGCGGCTACTACATCATCAGCATCTATATTGGCGTTGCTTGTGACGCTGAATTTCAGGACTTCGGTGGCGGTATTGGCGCTGTAAGCCATGTAAACGAAAGTGCCATCCAAATTGCGTTGCGCCAATGGGCGACTCAATGGAGATGCCTCGTATGTGGGTTGAGTGTAGGCTTTACCTGATAACACGGTGGTGACGTAATTGGCATCGACCCCCTCAGTATTTGAGGCGATTGGCTCGTAGGTTTTGTCTGGTCTGCCGAGCGCATCGTATGAGACATAGTTTTTGGTGTAGGTGTTGTCGCCGTTGGTGCGTACCGTCATGATTGGGCGACCTAAGCCATCCATAAACTGTTTGCTGATTTGCGCCGCCGCTACGTTTTTGAACGTTGAGGTGCTTTGGATGAAGTTGTAGGGGTTAGTGGCATCTTTGTATTGGTATGCTGATACGGCGGTGGCTTGAATGTCGGTGCCATCGGGTTTCATGCGGTCGTTGAGGGTCGTTAGGCGCATGAGACCGTCGTATTGGAATTTTTTGATTAGGCCGTTTTCGTCGGTGATTTGGCTCAATAACGTTGTATTATTTAAATAATTATACGATTGTTTGAGCCCTTCAAAACTGGTAGAGGACAAACGATTTTGAGCATCCCAACTGTAATTGGTATAAATATTTAATCCTGTTAAGCTACTTTTAAAACCTTTTTTCCAGACTTTGGTTGGTAAACCCGCAGTATTAAATTCAGTAATGGTGTTTCTTGTCGTCCATGTGCCATCCCTATTGAGTGTTGATACACTCATTGGCTCAAATAAATTACTCACCACTCCATAATCGGTTTTTGAACCAGAAACTAAGGTAGTACCCACATAAGAAAGGGATTGCAAAGGGATACCTATCATAAATCTGTTTTTCAAATCCACATTATTTAAATCGTGCGCATACGCAGTTACATTGCGATATTCCTTATTATCACTATTCGTAACTTTAGTTTCAATGGGGTTGTGATGCGCCCAACTTGAATTGTAAGTGTAGTCGGTTCGTGTTGTAATGCCGTCTATTGTTTCGGTTTTATAATTTAGGAATAATCTATCGTGGTCGATATAATATTCCTTAGCCGCTTTTACGCCAGTGTTAATTGGAGCAGCTCCGAAACAAGCCTGAAGTCCACCAAGTGTTTTGAATACCCCACACTTCACAGAGCCAATGTTTTGTTGGGTATAAAAATAAGATACTGTTCTAACAAGGCTATTATTGCCGTTATAATGGCTTTCATATTTTAACGTGCCATTTAATAAGTCCGTCTCTCTTCGAGGTACAATAGGGAATAACAGAATACTCGATACGTCATTAACGGCATAGAAAAATTCACTTTTCGCATTGTTTGCATAAGTTATAAAGACTCGTTCATATCCAATATGGCTACCTTGATTTGAAAAAGGACCCACAATATTTGACTCATCAATGGCTAACAGTTTATCACAATTATTATCCAAAAGACCTTGAAGTTTTTTGACTGCAAGTGGTAAATGTGACGCAATAGTTCTAAAATTTGCTTTTGATAGAATTTTTGATGATGAAAATCCATCTGAATTATTGTAGTTATAATTTGTAATTTCGTCTTTTGCACCATCGTTGTTGATCAATTGCTTGATTCTAAGACCACCAACTACTTCATTTACATAAGTTGTGACCGTTTCTTCATAATAAACAAATAAATTTTTGGTAGTTTGTAGTGTTGATGTTCCATCTCTCATATCAATAACAAAAGTATATAAATCAGTATTAGAAATCGTGCAACCTGCCCCACCCGGACACATAATTTCTTCTAAATTTCGATCAACGGTGAGCAAACTACCAGAATTAACATTGTACTGCATGCTTCGCACTAATCCACCACCAACTTTATAGACATCAATGTAACAGGTTGCACCATTTACATGAGTAGTTGGATTCCCAATGGTGCAGTCAAGATGGAATTTAAGTCTCCCCAGAGGTAGTGTTGAGGGAAATGCTAATTTCACATTTTCTAATCTCATTGGTTGTCCACAATCAGTTGTATTACCCGCCCAAGGATTACAAGTACCTCCTACTTTATTTCCAACTTGCATAAAATCAGTTACACGATTGGTATAAGTTACCATACCTTTTGTCGTATGAGGTTCATAGACGAATGAAGTTGAGCCACCCGTTGGGTAAATAATTTTTGTTAAAGTACCACCCCTCATAGCTGGAAATACGGATTCTCTATTGGCAAAACCCGCACTACTGCAACTAACATTAGGACTATTTATTGCATACGGCTGAGTTAAAGGTATCAATGTGTTATTATTGAATCTACCATTAGAATATCCATAAGCGTCTTGCGCATGTGATTTTCTTCTGGGTAGAAAATTATCATATTCAAATTGATGCGTAATAGCGGATGTACTTGTTCCTAAGCAGTCAGATTCAATCACTTTATTGAGCCGAAGACGATAAATATCTTTGGGATTTGGCTCCAGTAATTCAACGGCATTAAAGCCAGATAAATCACTTTGCATGTAATCTGTTTCTAACTTAAATTTCTTCAAACAATTGCCCACAGGGTCTTCAATAACAATATATTCAAGAGGGTAGGCTTTACTATCAGCACCCGTTCCCAATGGACCTATTCCAGAAGCCAAAGATATTTCATCCAAATCATTTCTTGGTGTTGCAGAGGATTTAAAAGAAACTGAACCATTAGAAGACGTTATTTTAATTAATTTTGCACCCAACACTTCGGTAATCATTTGATTTCTATCAGCATCCTGAGGGAGAATCACAGGGCATTCAGAGGTAAAGAGTGAATAAGCAATATATGAACCTAAATTCTTGTATGCATATTTTTCTTGCTTATAGGTAAAATCAATTGCATTTTTGCCATCGAAACTCTCTATTCGGGTAAGATACCAAGCTGAAATTATACGACTTGCTTGATAACCAAATTTATTACTGCTGATAGTTAAATCTACGGCTTTATCAGCGCCCGAAAATTCATTTTTATCTTTTTCTCCGAAAAAGTATTTTGTTCCATCGGGTGTAGTAATCAACCATTGGTCAAAAGTTTTTGATTGAGCAAATGTGCCGCTACCAAATAGAGGTTCAATTTTAATATCCTGTTCACTAATTAAAGTAGGCGTTGGCTCATTTTCTTTAAACAAAAATTTACCTGAATATCCGCCAAAATTAAAAGTAAATATATCAGCCTCTGTGTCAATTATTCCATCATAAGCTTTTTGATTTAGATTAGCATCGCCGCTCAAAACATCTGTGAGATTTGTTCCATTGTTCATATACCAGCCTCGACCTCGTATAGCTGAGGATTCAGCATAAGAACCTTCGTCAGGGGCGTTTCTGACAGTTCTTACAATTGCTCCATTAGCATTCAAATTCCAACCTAAGCCCACCCAACTGGCTATTTCTGATACTTTAATCCCAGAAGCGTGATAACTTAATGAAATGCTGGTTGATACTTTGCCATCTTGCAAACTATGAATTGGAATACTCACATTTGGTACGCCTGTATGGTATCCAACAGGAATATCTCCATACTTTGCAAAAGATGCAGCATTGGGAGGGTTTACGACAACTTCCTTTAAGAAATTATTATTTTGAGCGGACAATATTATTGAAAACAAGCTCAATGAAGCCACAACGATTTGCTGAATTATATTGATTCTAAGATTCATTATCTCAATTTTTAAAATTATGAAGTATTATCCCATTAGTTCAATGGAATGATTGTTTTTAAATAAAAAAATACCGAGGGGGCTCTACTTCTGCACCACCAACTGCTTCACCTCCTGCACGCTTCCTCGTGACATCCGCACGCTATACACACCATTTGCCCAAGAGGATACATCAATGCCCAGCGTACCTGCTTGAGCGGTTGATAAATTATAGTTGGTCACCATTTGACCTGCGGCGTTGAAAACGTCCACTAAAATGGGTGAGGCGGTCTCAAAATTAAACTGCAAAAGTGCTTCTGTAGATGAAGGATTGGGTGACAATACCCATCCCTTTACATTGGGTGTAGCCCGTTTTTCATTTTCCAACTTTTGAGTGGTGGCTTCGGTTTCGGCTTTCAATGCCTGCGCTTTTTCTAAATCTGCCATTGAGGTGACGATGGGCAATTGATTGGTATTCGAATTGGCACTAAGGGTTTGAATGGGGTCAGCATCGGGGATTTTTATGCCTGCCAAAGAAGGTAAGAGCCGCATCAATCTATCACCGATTTCGTTGCGCACCGTGTAGCAAGGTATCTTGATGCTGTCTTGATAGGCGTGTGTCTGTTTATTCTTTTTCGGAATCGTCACGCTGTCAATATTATTGGTGGTGTGAATCAAGATAACCACTTTTGCGCCCAAGCGTTGCGCCATCAGGCAGGTAAAAGAAGGGTCGCAACTGGGATTGAGCCGCACTAAAGCAATTTTGTCTTGTGCCTCACCACTCAATTTCGAGCATTGTGGCTCTACCACGCTCCGCATTGGCTTTTTGCCCGTTGAGTCCGTTTGCGTACTCTGTCGCATCACATGAGCGGTGTCATGCAGCATCACCATCGTGACAACCATAGAGGTATCAGGCCATTTTTTGTAAAATGGCGATGGATAAAGCATATACTTTTGGTTGTCATTATACACGGAAAGTACAACCGTGTCTTTCTTGTTAAAATTGCCATTTTGGGCGAGGCTCGCCAGAGCAATGCAAAGCATCACCGCACAAAGGACTGTACGCAATACGCCCGAGTTAATCGGAATTTTAATTTGACTCATTGATTATTAGGTTTTAATTGTTAAAAAAATGGCATAAAACATCTGTGCTTTCTAGTGTCTGATTAGACAAAATAAAACGGTTAGGTCAAGCCATAAATCTTCTTGATTTGTAGCTTATAAGCACAAAAAACAAAGTGATACGCTCCAATCGAGACGTTTCAAAGGAGAAATATTATGTGATAAAATAGTTAAGGAAAAGAAAAAATGAATCCGTTAATTTCGGACATGTTACAGCGTGTAAGCGTGTAAGCGTGTAAGCGTGTAAATTAAAATTCATTTGTAAAATGTTTAGGATGTTAAGAAAAAATTTATTTGTAAATATATTGATTCAAAATAAAATTTTATCAAAAATATTAAAAATAAAACAAACTTTAACATTTTAACAATTATTTAATGTATAATATCTTGATTATCAATATTGATAAAATTAGTGACAGGTTGAACGAAAGAAAAGATTTTAAATATAAAAAAGGTGCAGCGCACCGTGATATTTGTAGCATTAAGGTTAACCGAGGTTTTTAAGGTGCAGCGCACCGTAATATTTGTAGTAACACGTCAAATGTTAC
>JAYTMW010000801.1:0-3317 GCA_043728105.1 Saprospiraceae bacterium
TTAACATGTGGAGGTTGCGTAAAAGCGGTTACGAAATTATTATCTCAAATTGTAGGCGTTGAGTCCGTTACCATAAATCAAATGCTGGATGAGGCGACGATTATGATGAAACAACATATTTCAACGGCTGATTTGAAGGCGGCATTGAAAGAGCATCCAAAATATCAAATCGAGGACAAAGTGGTTGCGATGCCGACCCCCTCAGTATTTTCGGGTTTGGAAGATGCTGAAAAGGGTTGGTATATCACTTACAAGCCCATTTTGTTGATTTTTGCCTACATCACGGCAGTAACACTCTTGGTTTCTAATAATTGGTTGGATGGTATGCGTTATTTTATGGCTGGTTTTTTCCTCGTATTTTCGTTTTTTAAACTGTTGAACATCCGAGATTTTGCCGACAGCTACGCCATGTATGACATTGTGGCTAAACGATTCAAGGCTTGGGGATTTATGTATCCATTTATCGAATTGGCTTTAGGATTAGCATTTGTTTATAATTTTCAACCCGTTTTAATGAATTGGGCTACGCTGATAGTTATGAGTGTGAGCGCAATCGGTGTCATTCAAAGTGTTATGGATAAACGAAAAATTAAATGCGCCTGTTTGGGTGCCGTGTTTAATTTACCGATGAGCACCGTTACCATTATTGAAGATTTATTAATGGTTTCTATGTCAATTGTAATGCTTTATTTTATGGCTTAGTTCTACTTTGGCACTCTACAAATTGAAAAAGGACTAAACGGATTGATTGATTTTTTTTGACGAAAAATTGAAAATTTTTTGTCAAAAAAAATCAATCAATCCGAAAAAAATCCCCTCAAGCACGCCTTTTGCCGAAGGCAAAACAGTGAGTGAATATTCAAACTTGTAGAGTGCCAAAGTAGAGTTAGTAACAAGTAAATAATAGATAGGTCATTTTTTTTGAAACACACACATAGGACACATAGATTTCAAAAATATTTTTTATAACTAATTGAAAATCAAGCAAATATATATTGTTCTATGTGTCCTACGTGCCTATGTGTTTTAAAAAAAACTTCAATTAGACTATGTTATTTTTACTCGTTACTTAAAATGTGAAAACTGTACATTATCATCTTTATTTTTTAATTTTAAAAAGATTCAACATGAAGAATTTATTAGTCGCAATTTTATTTTTATCAATCTGTTTATGGTCTTGTTCCACAAATGCGGAAAAGGGTAAGCAAGAACAAAGTACCAATCAACCTACCACATCAGCTGTTAATGATGTGAAAAAAGACACGACACACGTCCACGTTTTTGCATGTCCGATGGATCCTGAAATTATGGGAAAAGAAGGTGAAAAATGCTCAAAATGCGGCATGGCTCTCGTTCACAAGGACTAAATCTTCAAAAATACTGAGGGGGTAAAATGCCAAAGTGTAAATAGGTTTTACTTTTTTAAATCAATCAAATTAAAATTATTTATTATGAAAAAGATATTGATTATCAATCTGTTATGCGTTTTTGGCTTCACAATGCAAGCACAGGAACAACTCAAAAGAAAGGTGCCAAAAAGCCCAGAAGCGGCTTTCACACAGCAATTTGGCGACAGCGAAATCCAAGTGGCGTATGCTCGTCCGTTGGCTCGTGGGCGAAAAATATTTGGTGCGCTTGTGCCTTTTGACAGCCTTTGGCGTACGGGAGCGAGCGAGAGTACGACGCTAAAATTGAAAGAAGATGTGGTTATTGGCAACAAGAAAATGGGTGTTGGGAAATATGCGCTTTTCACAATTCCGAGAGCCGATGAATGGACAATTATCCTTAATTCGGATACTACTTTACACGGTATTTTTGGGTATGATGAGAAAAAAGACTTACATCGTTTCAAGGTAAAGCCCTTGAAAACTGACCGTTTTTATGAAACGTTTACCATTGAAATCAATGACATTAATGCCAATGGCGAAGGCTCTTTGAATCTGATTTGGGAAAACACGATTGTCAAAATCCCTTTAAATCCAATGGCGGCTATGGCTGAAAAACCCGTTGTAGTTGCCACGGAAACCCCCATTGCTTCCACTGAAAATAAACCTAAAATGGATGAACATGCGGGTCATAATATGCCTTTAAGTACGAAAAATACTGAGGGGCCTCTCAAAACGGAAACCACGCCCAAAAAGGACGCTCACGCAGGTATGAACATGAACCAAACGCCTGACATTAAAGCACAGTTTGCCCCTGTTTTTACCGCTTATTATGGTGTGAAAGATGCCTTAGTTTCGGACAATGGCGCATCGGCTGCCACACAAGGTAAGGCTATGAAGGCAGCTTTGGCAAAAATTGAGACTAAAAGTTGGACGGCGAAACAGCGTAAAGATTATGATGCCGTTGCTAAAAATCTTGAAACGGATGCCCAACATATTGCGGACAATGGTTCTAAAATTGACCTCCAAAGAGAGCATTTTGTCACGCTTTCCAATGGCATTTCAGCGGTAACAAAATCCTTAAAAATCAACAGTGAGACGAGCTATTTACAGTTTTGTCCAATGGCAAATGACGGCAAAGGAGCGTATTGGTTGAGTAAAGAAAACAAGGTTAAAAATCCCTATTATGGCAAATCAATGCTGACGTGTGGGAGCGTGAAAGAGACGTTGAAGTAATCCGTGTAGCGGCGAATTCATTCGCCGACGAAAATGTAATATATTGATTATCAATTGATTGCGCTCGTCGGCGGATAAATCCACCGCTACATCAAGTTCTAACACCATTACCCTTTTTAAATTTTTTTTCAAAATGAAACTAACAACTAACATAGACAAATTTGGTACAATTGGTCTGTTTTTAACAGCCGTTTTTTCACCCTGTTGCTTTCCGCTTTTTGCGTTTGGGGCATCGGCTTTAGGCTTAGGCAGTTTTGAGCTTTTTGGTGGTTGGACGATGTGGGTTTTTCAAGGCATGGTGCTTGTTTCGCTTGCTGGGCTTTTTATATCGTATCGAAAACACCTTAGTCTGTTGCCACTTTTGATAGCTGTGCCGAGTGCTGCCTTGATTTTTTATGGCTATCATTTCAACGAAAGTGAGCAATGGCAATATTTTTTGTATGCGGGTATGTTTGGGCTTTTGGCAGCTACGGGTGTTAATTTTTATCAAAATAAATTGCAGAACGCCTGTGCTACATGTGTGGTTGACAATGGACAAAAAGTGGAGTTAAATTCGACCATAACTTGCCCAAATTGTGGTCACGTTAAAGCTGAAATAATGCCGACAGATACGTGCATGTTTTTTTATGAATGTGATAACTGTAAGACACTGTTGAAACCAAAAGCGGGTGATTGTTGTGTGTTTTGTAGTTATGG
>JAYTMW010000802.1:0-5675 GCA_043728105.1 Saprospiraceae bacterium
TATTTGGTAAAAGGTCAAATACCCGTATTTTATCTCCGTTGGCAAAATTCGGGCCGTTGTAAATAACTGGATTAGTTGTCGGACAAGCAATGACAGGCGGAACAACATCATTGCGGAAACAAGGATTGCAATTGAGCGTTTTTTTGACTGATTTAAGCGTCAAAGCACCTGCGGTACCACTAAAAGGTCGGTCGTTATCCAATTCAACAAATATCGAATCAGGGTTGTTTTCTGGCCCCCAATACCTAATGCGTAGGGTGAAGTTTTCATCAATATAGTCTCGTCTCTCATCTTTTCCAACGCCATTAACCGTAAAATACAACCAATTGGCGGTTGTTGTGCAGTTTCTAAAACGTGCATTTGCGGGTGGCGTAGTGGAAGGAGCTGACTTCGTAAAAAAGTGAATTTCTCTTGTAAAATTAGAATTGAATATAGCATTGAACATAAAACCATCGGCAATGCGGCTTCCGTACATCTGTAATTTAGCAAAATTGGGAGAAAATATTCTACCACCTTCAAAACAATCCGTTCCTGTTGAACCAAAACCTTCTAATTCAAAAAGACTTAGGCACGCATTTGTTGGAACGCTCGTCACCGCTATCGTTGACGTTGAAACAATCACATTATTATTCTCATTACTTTCCGTAATTTGATCGTCACCATCCACTTTCAAAATCAAATAATATGAGCCCGCCGCTACGGTATTTCGGACGGTCATAGCCCCACCTACTTGCGCAGTTGTAACGCCCGCCGCCAAATTAGCGGTTGGCACACTACCATCTTGATAATCATCAGCACTCAACGTTTGGTCTTTTGAGAGATACGATTTGATGTTAAAATTAGTCGTAGCGTTGCTTGTGCCAATATTTTTCAAATCGAAAGCAAAATTTAAAATATTGCCTTGTAATACTGAGGGGGTCGGCACGTTGAGGTTTGCGAGCGTCAAATCGGCAGTTGAAGCCACCACACCATTGTCCCAATTCACCCGAATATAGGCTTTATTATCCCTTTCATTGCTTTCAAAAATCACATTTTCATTGTCTATTTCATAAATGATATAATAGATACCGCTTGTAAAAGTAGCGGGTATTAGTGTCGTGTTGAATGGTATTGTCAATTGATTGCTTGATGTTCTGAAACTATCTTGACGCTCACTAATGATATAATCGTCGGCACTGAGCGTAGAATCTCTTGAAAAATAGAATTTCAAACTAAACTTATCTTTTCGTGGAAACCCCTGAGAGAAAGAAAAATCAGTTTTCAAAGTGTATTGACTACCTCTCACGAGTGGGGCATTTTGGCTTAAAACAGGATCGGCAAAAACAAAGGCACTCATATTCGGGTTAGAAATAAAAGCACTAATATAATTTACATTGTTTGTTTCCGAAAACTCCGTAATGGCATTATCGGCATCGGTTTTTATGATGAAATAGTAATTTCCACCTTGTATATTATCGGGGAAAATAAATTCTTCCGACCTTACAATGGCTGTATCACCTGCGGCTAAGGATTTTGTTATAATTTTTTTACCAACCAAAATATCATTGGCGGATAAAATAGTATCCGTAGAAAAATACAGACTCACGGCGTGCGGTGTTGAAACAGTAGCTGTACCAAAATTTTTAATTGTAATCTTTCCACCTACTATAACAGATCTTGTCGTAACAAAACTAAAATAAGTATCATTAAAGCCAGCAATCGTAGCCAAATCGGGCAGATTGTTGGTTTGTGGAATCACTGTAACCGTAAAGCGGCAAAATTTACTGTTGCCACATCCATCAGTAAGTTCAAAAACAACATCGGTTACACCTATCGGGTAAAAGCCATTGGTCGGAAAACCACTTCGTGGCAGTGCTGTAACGCCACCCGTAGCCCCACAGACGGCGGTTGATGTGCCTGTCGGTTCGCTGAAAGTAGCTGTTGCACCCGTAGCCCCTAACGCTGCCGTTACAGTTACGTTTTGAGGACAATTAGTGATGGTTAGCTCATTGTTAGGGTTTTTCAAAAAGATTAAAGGACTTGTTTGGTTGTTAGCCGCATTGTTATCAACGGCATCTACATAAATTATTTTGGGTGAAATAATAAAAGTATCTGGCACAATCCGTTGACCCGGGCCAAAAAACTCCTTTGGCAATATTGTAACACGAAGCGCAACCGTCACCGTCTGATTGGCATCAATTGACTCCAAAGTATAAGTGGGGCGTTGCGTCACATCTTCCTCTAAACCACCATTTTGGGTCCTGAGATTTTCCGTGATACCGATTTGTGGTGACACTATTGTAAGATTGATTAAGCCATCTTTAAACTGAAAACTACCGCTACGACTAAAAAATGAGTCCAATACAATTCTTATATTTTTGGCTCTATCAGGACCATTGTTTTTTATGGTCAACTCAAAATTGAGCAATTTATTTTGGGTTGTGTAAGTGCTTAACACCCGACCCGTCACCGCAATATCAGCCCGTGATGCAGGTGTTATGGGATAATAAAAAAACTGTGTTGCCAAATCGGCAGTTCCGCTTGTGTTCAGAGGGCCGTTTCTAAGTTTCTGTTCTTCCAAAATCAAAAATGGTTCGAAAGTTTGTTGTTTACTCGTTAAAAGGGCATTAACCGAAACCAAAGTGCTTGGCAAGACAAAATTTGCGGCAACTGTAACCGAGCCTCCCGCAGGAATGGGCGGTACAGGCACTTTTGTTGGACTATAAGGCAGGTCAAAAACACCTATATTAAAGTTTGCTTGCGCAAATTTTACATACGAAACCGAATCCGCACTGGAAGGTAAAGTACCCTCATTTTTGATGGTAATACTGAGGGGTAGGTTGCCGTTTGGCACACCCGTAGTAGGCCCTGTGACGGCAGTTATTTTTAATTGTCTATTGTCTGTAATAGCGGCATTTACGGTAATTGGAACGGTTATTTTATTGTTTGTTTCGTTACTTTCAGTTACAACATTGTCTTCATCAAAGTTAAAAATTAAGTTATAGTTGCCCGCAACAACTCTTTGAGGAATAACACTGTTGAAAGTCACTGATGAGTCAAAACCCGCCTCTATATTTCTATAAAAAAGCTTCGTGAAATTACCATAAGATGTGGTCGGGTCGGCAATACTTACCAATGAGACCGAAACTCTAATTGGATTAAACGAATTAGGTACATAAACAGCCGTGCCGCCTAAATTTCTGAGGCGGAAAGAATAACTAAGTGCCTCATTGATGCGTGCCGAACTTGGGGCAACAATGTCCGTAATCGTCAAATCAGGTTGAGTAGCCGTAACGCCACCCGTAATATTGACCGAATAATCTTCCACTTCACCTTTTTCAAAAGTCTCGCAAGCCGTAGGTGCGCCCGTGGTTTTGAGTGCAATACGCATACGAGTAGCCCCCGTGAGAGCCGTTGTTGGGATTGTAATATTTGCCGTGGCGGTCGTGCGGGTCAAAGAAGCTGCCAATTCAGTGGCTTCAAACGTACCATTTTGATTGTAGTCAATCCACACTTTACCTTGTTGTGTTGCGTTTGTTGGGTCAGCCGCCCAGCTAAAACCTTGTGAAATACTGAGGGGGTAGCTTGTTCCCTTCGCCACAGTTGTTGTTTGGCTTACGAAATTGCCGTAACCTTCTTTTTGCGAAACATTATTAATGGTACCAAATTGAACGCTGGCAATCCATTCTTGCCAAGGCAAATTGCCTTTTGAGACGCAATAATTATTGCTTACGTTAGGCAACACATTAGGATAAAAAGAAGTAATAGGCGAAGGATTTGTGGGTGTTGCAAACCTCTGTCCAGCCAATGCCGCCACTTTATTCATCGGATAATCATTGGGATTACCCGTCCATGACCAACCCAAACCCATGGCGAGTATGCCGCCACCATTCTGTAAATGCGCAGCAAGGGCATCTAATTCAGTTTGCGAAATATCGCCCCAAGCGTTACCAATTACAACCAAACCTATACCCGCTAAATTTGCAGAAGTAAGACCACCCGCCGGAAAAGTAACGGAATAACCATTAGAAATAGCTTTATTGGTGAACGTAAACATGTTCCCGGGGAATGCCCACTCCCGATGTCCCGTAGAAATTAACATACTTTTTCTACCAGCAGGGCATAGCCAATTGACGGCATTGGTTGCAAAAACCAGATTATCCCCCAAGTTAATATCTTTGTCAAGAAAGAAGCCTTCGTGCGCCACGGTGAGCATTTTACCATTTGATGGCGTGATGGACGCAATGGAAATCGCCGCCGAAGGTTTGCCCGCAATAGCCGCCGAATTGATGGATGTTGTCGTAATCACGTCACTGGGTACCCCAGACGTTTGTATGGATGTCACCCCAGTTACTAATGCGCCATAGTTTTGGCTTGAAAGAAAATTAATGCCGAACAGCATTAAAATAAATGATAAAAAGTAGTTTCGCTTTTTCATTGTGTTTGTTTTTATAAAATGAGGAATGGAATAAATTTGATTTCACAAATATAACAATAGTCAACCTAAATAGCGAAATACAATTTTTGGCAAATGTTACAAAAAAAACAACGTAATAAATTGATAATCAATCTATTACGTTATTTTTTGTTTTTGTTTAAAATAAATAAAAAACACATTAGTATTATTTATTTTCTTTTTTTTAAGAAAAAATAGTAGTTTTTTATAGTGGCAGACTTACCAGCCAAGGCAAGTCTGCCACTACCTAATTTTAAAATTTAGTAAATTTCATTGGCGTATTCCGAGCAAAAGAAGATTCGGGTGCAATCAAATACATCCCTTGTGGAAAATCTGACACATCAAAATTCAAAAGATTTTCGCCTTTTTCTACCTTCCTTTTTTCACTAAAAATTTGTTTGCCCATTGTGTTATACATGTTGAATGAAACCTCTTTTTCGACAATACTTTCTAAGCGAACCGTTACATTGCCGTCCGTCAAAGTAGGCTCGATTGACTGCACCACAATAGGTATAAATTGCGATGGTTTTTGGCGACTCAATGCTAAAACCGAAGCACCCGCACCCGCTGCCGCAGGGCTGATAGTAACGCTGGCGGTGTTGTTCAAGGCATTACCATCCGTTGGCGATGAGTTTAAAAGCTTGGTCGTTACTACTATTGGCGTATTGGCATCGAGGATGAAAAACGGAGCATCCAAAGTAGCCATTGCACCCGCAGCGAGCGAAGGAATAGTCCACTCTGAACATTCGATACCGCCCGGGCAGAAGTCTTGGAACGTGCCTACGGAAGTCACTTTTGAGCCACCGTTTGAAGTCAAGGCAGGGCGTTTTAATTCTACTTTCACATTCGTAAGTGTTTGACTACCAACGTTTTGTGCTTTGACTTTAAACGTTTGAGTCGTAAACTTCTGAAATACTGAGGGGGTTGTCGTGATGCTTAGAGCGAGGTCTGCACCACCGCCCGTTGTGCCGCCCGTAACGGTTATCAGACTTGTACTCACAACCACGTTATTATTCTCATTGCTCTCCGTTATTTGATTATCCGCATCTATTTTCAGAATCAAATAATAATTGCCCGCCGTGACGGTTGAGTTAACGGTCATTGCACCTGCAACTTGTGGTTGGGTTAAGCCCGCCGCAAAATTGGCGGTCGGAATTGCACCATCTTGATAGTCATTGGCACTCAAAACATTGTCGGTGGATAAGTAAGATTTTATGTTAAAATTGCCTGTGGCAGAAGC
>JAYTMW010000803.1:0-4441 GCA_043728105.1 Saprospiraceae bacterium
TTTTTGAGAAATAATGGATTATTTAAAAAGAATTTAACGCAGAGTAAAGGAAATAGAATGACTAAGTTGGGTATATTATTTTTTGTTTAACGCCTAAACCCTCCGAGGGTTTTGAATTATGAAGGTAAATACTGCTGCATCAAATTCAAGAAACTTTCCAACTCTTTTTCTCGCTCGTGCAACCATGAAAGTCGCATCTCTAACTTGAAAGGCACGTCCGCTAATTCAATATTTTTGACATCTAAAAGCACCCCATTCAAAGCAGATTTGCCCATGATGCTGATGCCCAAACCCGCTTCAACCATGCGCAAAACACTCGCAGCGTTGGGGGATTCGTGGACAATATGCGGCGTAAAACCATAAGCCTGACACATTTTTTCAACCGACTCAACATAGCCCATACCTTCTTTTCGAGTGGGCAAAATAAAAGGCTCGTGTGCCACCTCCGCAAGGCTCGAAAACGTCGAAATACTGAGGGGGTGGTCGGCAGGCAAAATAAGGTCAAAATTTTCACTATAAATCACTCTCGACGCAATATCTTCTGGCAAAATAATATTTGGCATGAACCCAAAATCAATTTCTCGATGCCGCAACATGTCTATCTGATTTCGATTGGTGGCTTCAAACAATACCGTTTTCAAGTTGGGCAAAGTATCTTTTATCTTTCTCAAAAAACCTGGCAAAATAGATTGCATCGTCGAACTCGCATGCCCGATGCGGATTTCGCCCGCCTCGCCTCGCTGCACCTCCCCTGCCTTACGTGCTGCCATATCCAACTGAAAAAGCAATCTTTCCACTTCTTTTCGATAGTGTTTACCGCCTTCCGTGAGTTCAACGTTGCGTCTATCTCGACGAAAAAGCTCAACCCCAATCTCTTGTTCCAATTGCTGAATCTGACGACTCAAAGCGGGTTGCGCAATCAAATTTTGTTCGGCGGCCTGTCGAAAATTGAGCGTTTCGGCAATGCGGAGGAAGTTTTTTAACTGATTTATGTGCATTGATGCTTTTTTGTTATCAAACAATGAAAAATAAGTATTTTGATGAATCAAAAATAAGAACTTATTTTGTGATTCAAAGTAAGTTAAAGAGAAATTTTTACGCGTTGAAATTAAGTGTACCCAACCAATTTTTAATACCTAATTTTTAGTTCTTAATTCAAAAATATGAATCCAATTATCGAAAAAGTCTTTTCCCCCGAGCATTTCCGTCAGCAAGGTCACGCTTTGATTGACCAATTGGCTGATTATTTGGGGCGAGTTCAGACCCGTCAAGAGGACATTCTTTTGCCTTATCACCGTCCTGAAGTGGCTTTGGATTTTTGGCAAAAAGACCTCGAAAAACCGTTATTGGACGATGCTTCGGCACTTTTTGAAACGGTTATTAATCGTTCCATTCACCTGCATCATCCTCGTGCGATGGGGCATCAAGTGCCACCACCTGCGCCCATGTCTGCTTTGGCGGGCTTGGTTTCCAACGTTTTGAACAACGGCACGGCAGTCTATGAAATGGGTATGGCATCCAACGCTATGGAGCGGGTTGTCACCGATTGGATGGCAAAACACCTTGGTTTTGATACAAAATCGAACGGTTTAATCACTTCGGGCGGCACTTTGGCAAACTTGACGGCTATGCTGACTGCCCGAGCCGTGAAAGCACCGACGACTGTCTGGACGGAAGGTTCGAGCGACAAATTGGCAATCATGGTGAGTGAACAAGCGCATTATTGCATTGACCGTGCCGCCCGAATTATGGGTCTCGGCACACAAGGCATTATAAAAGTGCCGACCGATGCCCACTACAAAATGCGGACTGATTTGTTAGAGGAATATTATCAAAAAGCCACCGCCGAGGGCTTGGTTGTCTTTGCCATTGTGGGCAGTTGTTGCACCACTTCCGCGGGTTCTTTCGATAACCTTGAAGCGGTTGCCGACTTTACGGCGCAGCACAATCTTTGGTTTCATGCCGATGGGGCACACGGTGGGGCGGCTATTTTTTCCAAAAAATATCGTGAAATACTGAGGGGGGTCGAGCGAGCTGATTCGGTGGTCATTGATTTCCACAAAATGATGATGACTCCCTCTTTGGCTACGGCTTTGATTTACCGAAATGGTTCTGATAGTTACCATACCTTCCAACAAAAGGCTCAATATCTTTGGGCTACCACCGAAGAAGATTGGTACAGCTCGGGCAAGCGTACTTTTGAATGTACGAAAGCTATTTTAGCCTTGAAAATTTACACATTAATAAGGCTTTATGGAGAAGAAGTTTTTGAAGCAAATGTGGATACGCTCTTTGATTTGGGTAAAATATTTGCTCAACAAATTAAAACCAGACCGCTTTTTGAATTGGTCGTCGAGCCTGAATGTAACATCGTTTGTTTCAGAGTGAATGATAAAAGTGGGCGCAATTTGAATGATTTGAACGCCAAAATTTTGCAAAAAATAATCGAACAAGGGCGTTTTTATTTCGTACAAACTACTCTACACAACACCGTTTATCTAAGGGTTTCCTTGATGAATCCTTTGACTAACGCCCAAGATTTGACCGAATTACTCGACACCATAGAACAAGAAATTATTGTAAATCATCCACCCGAACTCGTTTTGGCGTAAAGCATGACTACAATTTTACAGTTTTTACTGCGCCCTTTCGCCGTTTGGTGAGAGGGTTTTTTATGTGCTATTTATATGTTAAATTATATTAATTTGCATGTTTTTTATACCTTTTTTTAGTAGTTTAGAAAATATTTAATCATTGTATTCACTTGATTCATCCTTTTTTTATTGGAACTCATCCACTTCACAATTTGACCATTTGATAAACACCTACTTTTGGTTTTTTTAAATTAAAAATCAACTTATTAACTAACTTTTTTAAAAACTAAAAATGATGTTTTCAAAAAAAACAATACTACTTTCAACGGGTTTGATTTTCGCCCAAATGATGTTTGCTCAACAATTTTTACAAGGCACTTTCACCTTCTCAAGTAAAAAACCTTCAATTGTCATGTTAGAAAACGGCACTAAAATAGAAGGCGAAATAGATGACCTTGATCGTCGCAAAGGATTGATTGAAGAGGTGACAATAAAGGATGGAAAAGGTAAAAAGCACAAATTGAAACCACAAGAGATTAAGTATATGTATTTAGCACCAAGTGGTTGGGATAAATTCGCTAAAAGTTACTCTTTCTTAAACGATGCGACCCAATGGGGCAAAACGGATTTGGATAAAGATATTATCGCTAAAGGTTTTGCTTATTTTGAAAAAACAGAAGTAAAGCTCAATAAAAAGACAACCGAAGTTTTGATGATGCAATTATTAAATCCTTCTTTCAGCAATAAAGTTAAAGTTTACTTCGATCCACGTGCTAAGGAAACAATGTCTTTTGGCATAGCTGGAGTAAAATTAGCGGGCGGTGATGCAAAATCTTACTACATCAAAAAAGGAGATGCTATTGCATTCAAATTGGAGAAGAAAAATTACGATGAAGAATTTGATGGTATGTATGAAGATTGTGCTGAAATCAAGACGACTTACGGTAAAAAAATGAAATGGGATGAATTAGAAAAACATCTTTACGAGCATAGCAAATGTAAATAAGTTAATCTCGTCATTTATTTAAAAAAAGCCTTTTGCCTTGTGGTAAAAGGCTTTTTTTTACAAAATAATGCTATATTTGACGTATAAAACAAGAAAAATCATGCTTCAACAAAAAATAAAACTCTCCGAATCTGAATTGCTCACCCTCCGTTGGGACAAATCTTGGGCATCTCTTTTGATAAAATTCAACAATGCCGAAGTAGGCTCTTTCGCCGATAAAGCCTCTTTGGAAACGGGCAAATGGATACTGTTGCCCAATGGTAAACAGCTTTTAGTGCGCTTGGTAAAAAAAGAATTAGAAATTTGGGATGGCAGCAACGAGCTTGTTTCGGGTCTGAGAAGTGGGGAGTCTGACCACTTCGCTAATGCTTGGAAAGCTTTGATTCCTTATGGGGTTTTATTCACGCTTATGGGTATTGTGACAATCTTTACTACTGATAATGAAAGTGACAAAGAAGTTAATCTTATTATATTTTCAATCATTACAATAGTTGGATTAGCTTACATAGGATTAGCTTTATGGGCTCGAAAAAAGTTAGATAAAACACCACTTTATATTGCTCTTGGCATAAATGGATTATTCTTTTTAGGTGGGTTGGTATCAGGTGGATTGTTGCCAATGGCTATTTTGGGCGTGCTTATTTACTACCTTTACAAAGGCGTTTCGGCAAAATCATCACAAAAATCGGTCGTGGAAGAAATTGATGTCACTGACTTGTTGGATGACGGAATTTGAGTGAAAAATATACTCATCTGAAATTGGTTTTGGGATTTTCTATTTCTTGTCTCAATTGCCTTCATCTTCAGATGGAGGATTGGAATGATTAATTTTTCCTGTTCT
>JAYTMW010000804.1:0-3320 GCA_043728105.1 Saprospiraceae bacterium
GAAAGCCTCTTTTTTGGGTCAAGAACTCAAATTAGGCAAAACCATCAGCGAGTTTTTGAGTGGCTTGTTCATCTCCACGGTCAAATTATTCATCAATCCGATTATCTTTTTGACCATCAGTTTGGGTATCGTGCAGATGGGCGATTTGAAAAAAGTGGGCAAATTGGGCGCAAAAGCCCTACTCTATTTTGAGGTCGTGACCACCCTCGCTTTACTCATTGGCGTGTTCGTGGCGAACCTCATTCGCCCTGGCGATGGCGTAAACACGAGCAACGTAAAAGGTGATATTTCTAAATACACAAAAAGTGCGGCGGATTTCAGTTGGCTAAAATTTTTACAAGACAATTCGACGCTGCAAGTGCTGATTGCGGCGATTTTGTTTGGCATCATTATGACCAAATACAACGGTCGGCAAGTGATTATGGACAAACTTTCCGTTGCTTCAAAATACCTTTTCAAAGGCTTGCACAAAGTCATGTTGTTTGCGCCAATTGGTGCTTTTGGCGGCATGGCTTTCACGATTGCGAAGTACGGCATCAAAACTTTGTTGCCCTTGATGAAACTCATGGTAACGGTTTATACGACGATGGCAATATTCGTTTGCCTTATCTTATGGGGAATTTTACGCATGTATAAAATAAGTATTTTCAAGTTTTTACGTTACATCAGAGAAGAATTATTGATTGTGCTTGGCACATCAAGTTCAGAAGCGGCGTTGCCCAATTTGATGGAAAAATTAGAAAAAATGGGTTGCTCCAAATCGGTTGTCGGCTTAGTCGTTCCAACGGGCTATTCGTTCAATTTGGACGGCACAACCATCTATTTATCCATGTCCGTTATCTTTTTGGCGCAGGCTTTTAACGTCCAATTAGCGGTGGGTCAAATGCTCACAATCATCGGTATTCTGATGGTCACTTCCAAAGGTGCGGCGGGCGTTACGGGCAGTGGTTTTATCGTTTTAGCATCCACTTTGAGTGCCGTAAAAGTCATCCCGATTGAAGGTTTGGCGTTGCTTTTGGGCGTTGATAGATTCATGTCCGAAGCCCGTGCGATTACGAATTTTATCGGCAACGGCGTGGCAACTATTTGGTTGGCGAACAACGAAGGTGAGTTTGATAGAGCGAAAATGAATGCCGCTTTTGCACACGTTGAGGACTCGGAAAATATCTTAAAGGCTTAGGGCGGTTTCGGAAACCACTTAGTAACGAGTAAAGAATAAATAGGATATTTTTTTAAAAACACATAGGCACATAGGACACATAGAATCACATAAAGTATTGATTATAAAGGTTTTATACATAATACTATGTGTTCTATGTGCCTATGTGTTTTAAAAAAAATATCCTATTTATTCTTTACTCGTTCTTTCACGGCTAACTACCGCACTTGAAACTCTGGCGACATCCCAATCAACGCCACCGCTTTAATTATTTTATCATGCAAAGATTTCACATCATACAAAAAAGGCTCTTCTACGCTCGCTCCATCGGCGATGAAATTGGCAACCGTATTACGTAATTTCACGCAAAGGGGCCCCTCAGTATCCAGCATCTTTTTTATCAAAAAATCGGCTATTTGAACCACGTTTAAGGTAGGTGCGTTGGGGACGATTTTAGCCACATCCCACTTGATATTTTTTTGCCAATCAGAGGTCAAAACATTGATGATATTCCAACGATTGAGCATCATATTGGGGTTGAGCCAATAGGTCGCTTTATCGGGATGTCCCGTGGGCGTTTGCCACTCAAAAAGCGTATAACCTGTTTGATTCATCAGCCACGAAAAATCGTCCGAAGGCGTAAAATCTGCCTCCGTGGTGCGGAGAAAAGAAGCGACCAATTCAAAGGGTGTTTTCGTTTTTTGCCCCACACTGTTTTGACATTCATCGGACAATAAAATGGTGCGCACGACTTGTTTTAATTGGTCAGGTGCTTTCTGATTTTTGATAAAAACGTCCACCGCTTTTTGAATCACCCCCTCAGTCGGTGCGTCAGAAATGAAGCGTTGGCAAAGTTTTTTGCACACGTGTCGAGCCGTAGCAGGGTGAAAAGCAACCAAATCCAAAACCTGTTTGCCGTCTGCCAAAGGTGGCTGATTGGGTGCAATTTCTACGCCCAAAACCCTTTTTTGATAGTTATCGTGCCAACCTTCGTAATAATGCGCTGCGCCCGTGTTCGGAAAAGTGCTGCCTTTGCCGTTGTCCGTGCCGTCCGCAATCGTCCAACCCGTGAAGGCACGGGCGGCTTCGTACACGTCCTCGTCAATGTAGCCCGTGGGCTTGCCTTCGGTTGCGCCAGGCACTTCACGCCAACGATTGTAGAGGTTATTCATGTACGCCTCACGCCCCAAAGTGTGCAATTCAAACAACTCACGGGCGAAGTTTTCATTGGCTGGACTGGCTTGACTCGACACATTGTTGAGGTAATATTGCATCGCTGGGCTTTTGGCAACGTCTTCCAAAAAAGCTCGAAAATTGCCCAACGCATGACGGCGAATCACATCACGATCGTATGCGGGAAAAGTCAAACCAATGCGCTCATCTTTACCGACATTGACGTTGAAATGGTTGTGCCAAAACAAAACCATAATTTCACGCACTTGCCAACGGCTATACACGGCCCGCACCCACGTGGCAGCCGCCACTTCCACGGCAGGTTGTATTTTTTCTCGAAAGGAAATATTGTCTTTATAAAGCTCACGCCAAAGGTCGGTCTGCGATTTATTCAGATGCAGAACGGGGCGTGCTTCATTCACTTTTTTGCCTTTGTCGTTGTATTCAATGTGGATTTTGAGGGTCGAAAGTCGTTGCAATACTGTTGACGTAGGAAATCCCGCAAGCGGCGGGAAGGGGGTCTCCTTCGTATCATCGGGATTGAGTTGTTCTTCGACGTAATTTTTATAGCCTAATTTTTCTAATTGCTTTACGTCTTGCGGCGTGTGGCTGTATGCTATTTTGTTGAGCATTTTAGAATCCAATGCGTTGTTATCCATGTAAATGAGTCTGCGTTAATTTTGTGCAAAGCTAAAACGGATTTTTGAGGTTTTAGATTTTGTTTTGGCGCAAAAAAAGTACCCCTCAGTATTTTTATAAATATTTAAAAACAAAGTATAAAAAATACCCATGTTTGGTATTGCGTGTAAAATCTTTGTTCAGTATTTTTGTTTTCACTAAAATTCATTTCTTAATCTATTTAAAATTTCTAAACATGACACAGAATTTTCCACTCAACGTTTCACAACGTTTCACAACGTTTCACAACGTTTCACAACGTTTCACAACGTTTCACAACGTTTCACAACGTTTCACAACGTTTCACAAC
>JAYTMW010000805.1:0-14763 GCA_043728105.1 Saprospiraceae bacterium
GTACACATCCGACAAAGGAGAGACAATGATTCTCAACGATCAATCTGAATTAAAGAACGATCCTGACAGAGAAGCGAGAAAAGCCTTTGTCTAAATTAAACAGTACAATTCGAACCGTATGCCACTAAAATGATTTGACACCTATATAAAGACTAACCTCTAAATAATTTTTCGATTTGATAATCCAAAGTCTTACAAAATAAACCATCCTATAAACTACTATAATCATCAAACAAAACTCGCTTATAAAAATAGATGAAATCTTATAAAATAAGTACCTTCATGAGGTTTTTATCTAATCTTATCCAAATGCCCAGAAATATTGCTTATTTACGGGTCTCAACCCTCGAACAAGACAACGCCAAAAACAAAACGGACATTCTGATCTTAGCCAATGAAAAAGGCTTGGGCAAAGTCGAGTTTGTCGAAGATAAAATTTCGGGGAAAGTGTCTTGGAAGGATAGAAAGATTTTTACGGTTCTTACTCAACTCGAAAAAGGCGATGTACTTTTGATTAACGAGTTTTCGAGATTGGGACGAAGTATGTTAGAAATTATGGAAATTATTTTGTTTGCTATTGACAAGGAAATCAAAATGTATACCGTCAAAGGGAACTGGCAATTGGACGATACCATCCAAAGTAAAATCATGGCAATGGTTTTTGCGATGGCTGCCGAGATTGAAAGAGACTTAATTTCCCAAAGAACCAAAGAAGCTCTGCGAGTGAAGAAAGCAAACGGTATGATTTTAGGTCGCCCGAAAGGACCAGGGAAAAGTAAACTGGACATCTACAAAGTTGAGATAGAAGCTCTTCTTAAAAATGGGTCAAAGCAAAGTTTTATTGCCAATCGTTACGGAGCCACCGAGGCAACGTTGAGTAATTGGATTTCTAAGAATAAGATTAAGAGACCGCTAACAAAATCCAGAAAGTGATTCTTGGAGTAATGGATGTAAGAGGTGTCTTCCTGAAATGCTTCAACCAATTTAAAATTTTTGAATCAGTTGGTTCATTTGAATCAGAATCTCTTGATTCTACCATTGCATCAATTGAATCAGAATCGCTGAGTCAGTTAGAAGAATCCTTAATTTTTTGGATAATATCTTTTGCTTTTTTTATAGAAAGTTGTGTCGCATCTGCAATAAAAGAAACATCACATCCTTTGTTTAAGAGATTTCTTACAAAATTGAAAGTCGCAAGTTCCATTGTTACTTCTCTTTCTTCGGCTCTAATATGGTCTGCAATCGTCATGGCAATATCGTTTACATTGTTTGAAACTTTTGTAAATATAGGAGGTATTTCTTTGTTTGTCAAGTCAACAGCATTTTGGATATATACGAAGGCACTTCTAATAAAATCTAATTGTTGCCCTGCATCCAACTCTTTAAGTTTTTCTAACCAGAAGGGCGTTAATTTCAAAAAATCATCATTTTTATCGTGGCTATGTTTTAGGAGCATAGCCGACATACTCAAGATAACGTTGTTTATGGAAGCTAATCTGTCGTCTCCTATCTCTGAGAGCGAAAATAAAACATAATCAAAGTCAGGAATAAATTTATGTAAAATTTCGGGCAAATCCACAAAATAGCTTTTCATCGACTTGTATTCCCATTCTTTATCTCCATGATGAATCACAATTGGAATTACCAAAGACAGAACCGTCTTTCCATCTTTGATTTCTTGTTTCCAAATATTAAGAATGTATTGCAGGAGTTGAATATGAGGAAATAAAACAGTATAAGACTTATGTTCAAACAAAAGCGTTACCAAAGTTTCCTGTTCCGATAGATTAGTTTGATAAATAATATCCGAGAAATATTCTTCGAGTTCTTCATCAATAAACGATTCAGAAACCCTTTTGAGGTCTTGAAGATTTAATTTTTCTTTGAGTTCTTGAGGGAATAGTTCATCAATAAAACTTTGGGCAACCTCCAAGCGAGAAAAAGAATCTTTGAAAAACTTATCATGGACATTGCTGATATTTTGTTTGGTCTTATCTTTTTTCTTTTTGCTCATTGGATAAATTATATTTCCCTAAAATTACACATAAAACTGTACTGGTTAGTGGCAAAACTCTGAAAAATTCAGTTTACAAAAACACCAAATTTTTATCTTTTTTGCCGTAAACGTCTCAAAAAATATATGATTACAAAGGCGTTTAAAAGGAAAAATGCTTTCGTTTTTCACAATATGACTACTTGCGATTCTTAAGATTCTGTGGAATCCTACTGAGATTCCGTGGAATCCTACTGAGATTCCGTGGAATCTTACTGAGATTCCGTGGAATCCTACTGAGATTCCGTGGAATCTCAGTAAAATCAGCACAACCAAGATTCCGTGGATTCCATAGATTCAAGATTGCTGAAACTACCCTTCTAAGATTGCGACTCAGAGATAATACAGTTTGAGCGTTGAACCCAACTCAAAATCTTTAAAGGCATCGTGCATACAACTTTCCATAAATTCAAAAATATCATGGTCGTCTTCCATCCTGATTTTACCCGCAGTAATTAACCCAATGGCATCAAAATTAATTTTCACGGACTGCTGGGTTTCGTAGAAATAAAGATTTTCACGTAGTCCGTGATGCTCTTCAAATGTATTAAAAAAATCACTTCTATCTTCTTCATTTATCTTGAACCATTTATCTGTGGGCGTTTTTTTTAGATATTGGATATACCTATTTTGATTTATGTCTATGTTAAGGGTGGGCATTCTTTTCTTATAAAATGCTTCCAACAAAGATATTAACCCTTTGGCAATGACCTCTTGATTTAAGGTCCAAGTCCAATAACTCGAATTCGTAGAAAAATCGTAGATGTCAGGATTAAATCCTGATTTTTTCTCCATTTGCTTGACAATAGCCTCTAAGGAAGGTCCATCGTTATCTCGATAGATCTCCACTTTTTTCATAATTCCCAATGCAAGATATACGCCCATGTGATATGATTTTGGTTTACCTATCGTAAAAATTTACACGCTAATTGTTTTATTCCAAAGATAATTAATTGAATTTAAACACACAATTTAAACCCCATTTGTAAAGTATGGTAGTTCAATTGTATTAAAATATTTCTTTTCTATGTTAGAGTTTAACAAAAAAAGAAATTACTTAATTGTAATCCTTTTTAAGGTCAATTGTGAACGGACTCCGTTCACAATTGACCATTTTTCTATCAAACGGGATAAAAGGGAGTAATCAAAGATAAATTTTTGAAGTAATATTTTGCAAAAAGTATTAAAAATTGATACCTTTCGCAAAATATTACTTCAAATGGTTTTAACTAACAAAAATTTTCGATTAGACGATTGGATTAATGGTCTGCAATCCAGAGGTAGATTAGCTTTTTCCTTAGATAATTTACGGAAAGAGGCTAATACCTTATCAGAGGAAGCCATAAAATTAGCCTTAAATCGGTTATCTGGAAAGGATAAAATTCTATCCATTCATAAAGGATATTACCTAATTATCCCCCCCATTTATCAAAGTAAAGGAGTGCTACCACCGATCTATTTTATTGATGAAATGATGAAAAATCTCAATCGTCCTTATTATGTGGGATTGCTTAATGCGGCAGCACTTCACGGAGCGGGACATCAACAACCGCAGACCTTTTGTGTGGTGAGTAACTTTCCAGTGCTTCGCCCAACCATTAGGAAGGGAATAAGAATTAATTATCTGACTATCAAAGATATACCAATTCAGTATATTGAAAAACTAAAAACTGAAACGGGTTACGTAAACGTTTCTTCACCAGAACTAACCGCCACTGATTTAGTCCAATACGAAAAACACGTAGGTGGACTTAGCCGAGTAGCTACCGTTTTAAACGAATTATCCGAAGCCATCCGACCAGAAAAGTTAAACAAAGATTTTTTAGAAAACATACCCACCAGCACTATCCAACGATTGGGGTATTTAATGGATTATGAATTAGATAAAAAGCATCTTGCCGACACGCTTTTTGAAGTGATGAAGGGTTTGGAAAGGGTTTTTTATAGAATACCCCTTAAATCTAACAAACCTGTGAAAGGCTACGAAACCAACGAAAAATGGAAAGTAATTTTGAATACTGAAATAGAAATAGACGAATGATACCACAAGCCCACATCATTGAATGGAGTAATCAAAGCCCTTGGCAAAATTTTGAGCAAGTCGAACAAGATTTACTTATTTCCAGAGCGTTGGTTGCCATTTTTGAAGACGAATTTTTAGCGGAACACTTAGCGTTTCGAGGGGGAACAGCCCTCTATAAGTTATATTTAAGTCCAGTACGCTATTCGGAAGACATAGATTTGGTACAGATAAAGCCAGGGAGTTTCGGAGAAATTGTGGATAGATTGCGGGT
The DNA here is from genome assembly GCA_043728105.1 of Saprospiraceae bacterium. Taxonomy (GTDB): domain Bacteria; phylum Bacteroidota; class Bacteroidia; order Chitinophagales; family Saprospiraceae; genus JAAFJT01. The sequence goes on from JAYTMW010000805.1 coordinate 4,348, forward strand.
AAAACTACAATTTCTGGGAGAACCCAAGCGGAAATTAAAAGAAAATAATGTTACCTTGATCTTTCCCTTTGAATCAGAATTTCCACCCGTTCAAAAGCTCAAACTAAAAGTAGAGACGAATTGCCGAGAACATTTTTCGGTAATGGGTTGGCATAAATTTCCCTTTACCGTTGATTCTCCTTGGTTTCAAGGGAGTTGTGAGATTACAACTTATCAACTCGCTGAACTATTAGGAACTAAGTTAAGAGCTTTATACCAAAGACGAAAAGGACGAGATTTATTTGACCTTTACATGGCACTCAGTACGACAGAAGTTGATACAAAATTGATCCTTGATAGTTTCAGGGTGTACATGGATTTTGTGGTAAGTATGCCACCGACCCGAGCAGCATTTATTAAAAATATGGAAGCCAAAATGAATGATGATGAGTTTTTAGGAGATATTTATGAAATAATATTGCCCAATATTGCCAAAGAATACGATAATCAAAAAGCCTTTGATTTAGTAAAAGAGCGGTTGCTGAATCATATTTAGATTTTTGGAAATGGAATGGCAGAGCCGAAAACTCAATCATGTTTTTTAGTAAGCAACAAGTTTACGCTATTTTTATGCGTAAATTATTTACGGTGGTTTTGGAGATTACGTTACTACTACTAACGCCTAAAACTTACGCTCCGTGAGTAATTTATAAAGAGCGATGTAATGATACATGGCTCTTTTGCATTCACCCTGACGAAACAAATGTTAAGTTTGATAAATCTCCTGAAAAGATTTTATCAACTTTATCCTAAGAATATTTACGGGGATTTTTGGGCTAACGTTACTTGAATTAACGCCTAAGACTAACGATCCAATATTCTTACGATAGCTACGCCTTAAAACGGGGCAATTGTAATTTTCATATGGTCCGCAATCATAAAATAAAAGCCTTAAATTTTTGTTGCTACCAAAAATCTAAGCAAATTAATTCCAAGATTTTCAACAAAAGATTTAAAAAATGAACAGCGATTCAAAAAAAGATAAATCAAAGGCAGCTTTTTTAGTTGAACTTGACAAAATGCCAGGCGTGCAAATTCAAGAACTACTTGAAGAAGATAGCTTCATGGTATTCTATCCCAAAGAGCAACACCGTACATTTAGAAAACTATTGGATAAATATTTGAGTTTGTTTCAAGTGTTAACCATTAAACCAGAAGAAGACACTGTAACAGGAAAGGCATTTAGTCTCATTCCTAATCATATTTTTGAAGTTGAAATAGATGAAGAAGCCTTCTTAACAAGACTAACTAAAAAAGTGAATGAGGAGATAAATAGCCCCGAAGCCATTAGGGAAAGACGATTGGCTTTCCATCCCTTACCCAATAGCACAGAACCCTACAATGAAAATCAAAGAGAGTTTTTAGAAAATGTAGAAGAACCACAGCAAAGTTTTCACGCCCGATTATTCAGAATTGGCAATGTCACGATGTGTTACATGAATAATGATGAAATAGATTTCAACCCCACCGAAGAAGACTTTGAAAATTGGCTTTCGGGACTGCCTGAGAATATGCAAAATCATTTCAGAGCCGATGGATTAGAAAAATCAAAATCAGCTCTACCCTTTCGAAGATTTTACATGGAATACAACGATATTGGTTTAGATGAATATATGAAAAGGCTCCTTTCACCACAGGACTATGAGTATCAAAGAAAAGGATTAAGTTCATTAATTGCATTTACGGCAAAATCAAGTTAAAGGGAATAACATTAATTTAAAAATAAGATCCCTGAAAATTGTAAATAAAAGCGGAGAATTATTTCTTACGATGATTAAAATAAAAAATTATTTTAATCCACTTGACACAGAAAATTATTTTTTGTAAATTCGTCAAGTGAATTATTAATTAAACCAAAACTGAAATGTCAGACGTAAACAAAGATATGTCTTTTGCAGCGAGGATTCAGTCAGCCAGACGAATGGCAGGTTTATCTTTACAAGAAGTTGCTGAAAGGATGCGAAATCCTATTAGTAAACAAGCCATTAACCAATTTGAACAGGGCAAAAATAAGCCTGAGCCTGAGACCCTTTATGATTTAGCAAGAGCATTAAATGTTAAAATTGAATTTTTTTTCAAGCAAACACCACTTTCGCTTGGCAAAATTGAGTATCGAAAAAAAGTTAAACTCACAAAAACCGAAGAAATAGCGATACAAGAAACGGCAAAACACAGATTAGAGCAATATTTTGAATTAGAAGAAATAACTAATAATGTTTCTCAATTTCAAAATCCATTAGATTCTGATTTTATAGTAAGAGATTTATCCGATATTGAAGAAGCTGCCGAAATGGTACGATCCAAATGGAATTTAGGAATAAAACCCATCTCCAATGTGATTGAAATGTTAGAAGAAAAAGGAATTAAAGTAGTTGAGATAGATGCTTCTGATAGCTTTCAAGGATTTAGGGCAGAAGTAAATCAACATCATTTGGTAGTGTTAAATGTAAATGATGATGTTTTAAGAAAACGTTTTACGGCAATACATGAATTAGGGCATATTATTCTAAAATTTGAAGCAGGGGTAGATGTAGAAAAATATTGTCATTGTTTTTCAGGGGCATTCCTTTTTCCCAAGACAAGTGTGATAGCAGTATTTTCTGATAAAAGAAAAAAAGTGTCTTTTGCAGAGCTTATACAACAGAAATGTTACTATGGAATATCCATACAAGCTATTTTGATGCGTTTAACAAATCTGGATATTATAGGTGAATCAACGAAAAGGGGGCTTTTAATTTGGATGAACAAATCTGGATATGGTATTAAATCTCCTGGGGTTTATGCTGGCGTAGAAAAAGCCATGAGATTTTCACAGTTATTGTACAGAGCCGCCATTGAAGAGGTAATTTCAAATAGTAAGGCGGCATCACTTAGTAATCAATCAGTTAGTAATTTTAGAAAAACAATACAAGGAAACAACATTGATATATTATGAATCAAGACACCTACCAAGTGTCTGATATAAAGGCACATATTAATGTAGCCGTTAATGATGTTACACTATTAATGGATTTATTTGAGTTAGATTTAATAGAAAAATTCTTTGAATTGCCAATTGAATTTCACGTAACACAATTAGTCATTCAGGAATTAGAAGAATATCAAATATTGGGTTTAAATAAATTTATTGAGATAAAACGATTGACTGTTAAACACTTAACATTAACGGAAATCGGAAGTCTGAATGATAATTATCCAAATACAATTGGTCTCTCTCAGGGAGATTTGTCAATATATTTTTATGCGAAAAAATTATTTAATTGTTTGATACTCACCGCAGATAATTTACTAAAAAAGGAAGCGAAACGACAGGGATTTGAAGTTTACGGAATACTTTGGGTTTTTGAGAAGTTAGTGCAGAATAAAATTTTAAGTCATGAAGCTGCCAGATTGAAATTAAATATTTTAATGAGAATGAATGCAGGAATAACGGAGAATGATTGTAATGATAGTATAAAAAAGTGGATAATAGTCTGACAAAATATAATTTTAATATGTCAATTTGGCATAAAATAATCTTTGGTATTTTTATTGGAACATAGAATTATTATAGTAAAATTAGAATAATGCCAAATAATCGTTGGCTTGAAGAAAAAATACGACATTTTAACATATAAATTAACAAGCCGAATAAAAAACAAAAATGCTCTACAAAGTTTGGCGACCACGAGAGCATTTTTAGAAGTTTTAAGCGGTACTGTACTCGAAGCGGGATTTATTCCCCCGTTCGTGCTTTGCTTTTGTTTTTTAATAACGTTACAAAGGTAGAAAATGTTACAATAATTACAAAATTGTAGCCTGTTCCTATTTGCTTCTCGTTACCCTTCACAAAAGTCCTGCCAGTACACCGTACCGCAATTGTTTTATTTTTTAATATTTTAACAAAAAAATCATGGCAACAAATGGTGCAAAAGGTGGCGGACGGCAGGGTGCAGTTCGTGAACGTTCTCAAACCCTTAATCCTGTGACGGATCAGTGGGTAAAAAGAGATACAGAAACAGGACGTTTTATTGACGTTAAGCAAGACGGGACACCGTTCAAAGGTGTTAGAAAAGAAAAGTAGTATTCAACTGCATTAGTGAAATGATAGACTAAACTTACTTTGTATTAGTCTATCATTCTTAAAATTATCAAAATTATGAATGAATTTAAAAATCAACATCTATTAGATGTTTTAGAAAGTCATCGAATGAATCATATCGCTGACAAAATGGAAAAATATCTCGTAAAAAGAGATGAAGTAAAAGCCGCATTACAAAAAAAATACGGTTATAAATTAGTTGTACGAGCAATAAACTCAGGAAGTTACGCCAAGTGTACAGCCGTAAATACAAAATTTGATATAGATATCTGCCAACCATTTAAGAGAGATAGCTTTACTACGCTGGAACAAATGGCTGATGATGTTTACAATTTTTTTAAAAATGAATACGATGATGATGATCTAATTGAAGTAAAAAAACAGCGAGTTTCTACGGGAATTATATTTCTAATTGATAATGAAGAAGTCCCAATGGACGTAACCGCAGGAAGAGAATTGGTAGAGGGTGGGTATAAAGACGATCAATACCTTAATCTTTATGTTAGGGCTAAAGGAGATAAACCAGCAACTCAAACTCAGACGAATATTTCTAAGCATATTGATTTAATTAAAGGGAAAACCCAAGAAAGAAGAGTCATAAGGTTACTTAAAATTTGGAAAAATAAACATAGCCCCAATATTAAATCATTTTTTATGGAATTGATAACTATTAAGGCATTTGAAGCAAATAGTTCAAATTTACCCAAGGACCAATGGGGTAAACTCGAAATGACAATGAAATATATTCGAGATAATGTAAAGACGATAAAGTTAATAGACCCAGCTAATTCTTCTAATATCGTTTCTAATACTATGACTGATAGCGAGAAGCGACAGCTTGCAGAGGATATGGATAATGCTTTAATACAAATTGAGCATAATGAAAAACGAATAAGTTATTACTTTCTTGTAAATGAAAAATTTGTAGAAAAAGAAGAAAAATCAAGCATAAAAAAATCATCGGTAATACCCACAGTTCATTTTAGTTAAAAGTATGAATAGAGTTGAATGGTTGAATGAATTTGTGGCTGATTGTGATGGATTTATAATTTTAGAGCCATTTCGACAAGATGAAGATTGTTTTCGTGGAAGTATTCAAATGAATGCTTCTACGAAAGAATCTATTTTTTTGGATGTAGAAATCCCAATATCTTATCCATTACTTAATTTAGGAAAGAAATGTTGTCGTTTTATTTCAAAAAATGTTACAGGATATAAACATATCAATGAGGATAATACTATCTGTTTAGATATACCCAAATGCACTAATTTTGAAGAGAGATTTAGCATGGAATTGGCAGGGTTGAAAAAATGGCGAGATACTTATTATTTAGAAAATTCAGAGGATGAAAGATATGAATACCCTATCGTACCAACCCAAAATGGACGATCTTTCCTATTTACAGATATTGAACGAATCTTCAAAAAAGAGGATAATGGTCAAGTTAAAGGTATTCTTTTATCAGATAAAACAAAAAGATTCGATGTCCCTATTGTTACGACATACCTTACACAAATAGGTGATGCAAGATTTTCTTGGTCACGGCAAAGGAATAGTAATGAAGAACAATATTTAGGACTTTACTACTTCATGGAAATTGAGCCAATAGAAGAAGGCAATATTATTTGTAAATCTTGGAAAACTCTTGAAAAATACATAAGTCATAGTTTCAGAGAAAAGTTATTTAAAGAAATTAAAAACCCCAAGTCAAATCTTAATTTCTTATTCTTAGGATATAGAATTAGGCAAACAAAAGAGATACACTGGTTAGCCTTAAAAATTGATAAAAATCAAGATTTTATCAAAGCTCTCCCCTATGCGAGGAACTGTTTTCATTATCATTTTCAAGAAATAAGAATTGATTGGTGCAATACTCATAATGCGAGTTATGAAAGATTTTTTGGAAGAGGAGCAATCTCAAAATATTTGAAAAATAAGCAAATTCTTATTTTAGGAGTAGGAGCAATTGGTAGCAGTTTAGCTAAGATTCTTACCCGTAGTGGAATATTGAATCTTACATTGAGTGATTTTGATTTTGTTGAAATAGGTAATATTTGTAGAGCTGAATTCAATTTAGAAGAGATACAATTACCTAAAATGATAGCAACCTTAATTGATTTGCATAAAATCTCGCCATTTGTGAATGTTAATTTAATTGAATTTAAAGATTCTAAAAGATTAGATGAACCAACCCGTTCAAGGACAATAGAGATATTAAATAAATTTGATATAATCTTTAATTGTACCTCTGATGATGAATTGATTTATGTGTTAGATGAATTGAAACCAAATCCCCAAATCATAAATCTGTCAATTACCAATAAGGCAAAAGAATTAATGTGTTTTGTAGGAAATAACGTTCGAGAACAGTTAGAAAATTTCATTACACCCTTACCTTCAACGCCTCATATATTTTATGAAGGTACTGGTTGTTGGAGTTCTACTTTTGAAGCATCCTTTTTTGATATTAATGCGATGTTACATTTGGCAATTAAAAATATTAACAGTCGATTTGAAAAACAGCAAGATTTACGAAGTTTTATTGTTAAAACAGTAAATCAAAACGGGTACGAAAACTTAATTATTAATGGTATATAAATTTGAAAATATTGAGTACGACTATTCTGTTCTTATTTCTGATGATTGTATAAAATCAATGGTTTTTGAATTAAACCAACATTATCCGAAAGAGTTTGGTGGAATCTTAGTAGGAATTAAAGGGCAAAAACAGTGCATAATTGTTGATGTTCAAACTCCAAAATTGTTTGAGGCTTCTAAAAATTCGTTCCTCAGAAAAAATGACGGTTTAAATGAATACTTATCAGATTTATACAATAAAAGTGAAGGAGTATTAGAATATTTAGGAGAATGGCATTCACACCCAAATGGAACAACGGCTTACAGTGAGGATGATGAGAATTCAATGATGAAGCTTGCTAAGGATGAAACAGTAGGTTTCTCAAAACCATTGTTAATTATTTTCAGTGTTAAACGAACTGAATTTAAAATGAGTATGTACAAGATTTTTAATAATAAACTTATCACACTAACTGGAATTCAAAATTTAGATTACGCTAAAATTAACTATTAAATAATGGTAAACGCCTATAACATTAGCGTAACAGTAAGTAAAAAATAAGAAACATAGTTTTCAAATCAAGCGATTAGCCCGAAAAGGATAGGGTTATCTTAAAATTAATTTTTATGGAAAAGCAGAATAAAGTGAGTATTGCAGAACTATTTAATAGTTTGCAAAATCAAATGATTGCACAATTAAATACAAATAGAAATTTTATAAATCACCCAGGAACAAAAGGTGATTCATTAGAAAATGTATGGATTGAGTGGCTGAAAAAGTATCTACCGAACAGGTACTGCGTTGATAAAGCAATAATAATTGACTGTAAAGGAAATTTAAGCGATCAAATTGACTTGGTAATTTATGACCAACATTTTACCCCTTTTGTTTTTACTCAAAACGGAGTTTCTTACATACCAGCAGAAGGAGTGTATGCTGTTTTTGAAGTTAAACCAGAATTAAATAAAGGATATATTGAGTATGCAGGTGATAAAATCGAAAGTGTTAGAAAATTGTATAGAACATCAACAAACATTATTGATAGAGGAAAATTATATGACCCACGGAGTTTAACAAAAATTCTTGGGGGTATTTTGGTGAGTGTAAGTGAAATACAAAATACTACCACTGAAAAACACTTGCAATCTTTAACTGGTATGAAATCAATGGACTTAGGTTGTTCTGTTGAAGGAGGGTGTTTTTACCTTGATTACAATAATGACGAAGACCATAAGATAAATGATTTTAATGAAAGAATTGGTAGCTATTACGAAAACAGAGAATACAGTAAAACAATATTTAGTAGTGCAGATAAGTCCTTGGTTACGTTCTTTTTACAGCTAATGCGTTATTTACAACAAACTATTGGAACTGTTGCTGCCATTGATTTAAACGCATACTCAAATGCCATTAATTTTAAAATTGATGAAGAACTTTAAAATAAAAATAAAATAATGTCTAAAATTTTTACAAATACTCTTAAAGGAGCAGGAATCGGACTCGTTGTAATTGCTATTATTTATCTTATTGTTGAATATTTCCGCCAAGAAAAAGAAGGGGGAGCAAATAATATTAAGGAATTTGTTGATGATATAGACAAAGAAGAGTTAAAAAATGTAGCCATTACTGGGGTTTTAATTGGAGGTGGGACAGTATTAGCTATATCAGGTATTGGTATGTTAATTGAATTTTTAAGAAAGGATGATGAATCGTATGATACTCCTTCTCATATCTATCCTGATAAATATCTTCGTGATCTATTAAAGGAAATGAAAACTTCAAACTCAGAACTTACAGATGAAGAATTTCATTTTGAGGTAGTTGCAAATCTTTGTGCCAAAGAATTTGAATTGGAGTTACATGAAGCTCCGAAACTTCATGGTTCAAGAGCAAAAAAAATATCAACATCAAGTTCAGATTATGATTTAGCTATAATTTTTAAAGAAAATATGTTGATTGAAGAAATGTGTGAAAGTGTATTCTTACGGTTGAAACCAAACCTTAAAAAAATGGGATATACTGTTAGAGAGCAAAGACATACAACGGGGGTATTTATTGAAAAAGAAGATGGTTCAACCTTTAGTATTGATATTTTACCCGCACGAATATCGTCCAATTATTATTTTTCAAGGGATTTATGGATGTGGAATAGTGTAGATGGTTCAAAGAAGAAAATAAATATTGATGGGCATAATTAGCAATTTGTTGGTAATTATGAAGCAAGAGACACTGCAAAACTAATAAAGCAATTCAAGAATGCAACTGGAATGAGATTGTTCTCTCCGATTATCAATAAAGTTGCTATTGATGAAATTAACAGAAAAGGCACACAATCAAAATTCGGGAATTTGAAATTAGTTTCTGGTGCTTTGCTAAATGAACTTAAAAAAAAATCAAGTTTAGATCCTTTCAATTCTAATAATAATTATCTCTCAAAATATACAGAGAGTGAAAAGTCGAATGATATAAGTATATTAGAAGCGTTTCTTGAAGATATATCCAATAACGAGCAAAATATAAAAAACTATTTTGAAACGTAAACAAAGTTAAATAATTTACCATTCTTGAATAATGCAGATTCCTGTCAAACAGCACCACCTGTGGATAACTTTTTTAGAAATTCAAAGCCCCAATTTCATAGCGGCATTATGTTTCTTAATATCCTCAATCCGAGTGTACCGCTGAATCATGGCGGACGTTTTGTGCTTGGATTGTCGCATAATTTCGGAATCATCCGCCCCATTAATTTTAGCAATCGTAATGAAAGAAGCTCTGAGTGAGTGGGCGGAGTAATTTGTGCCAAAATAGGCTTTGACTAAATCGTTTACGGTAGTATCGGTCAAACGATTGCTGGTAATTCTATCTCCTTTTCTCACCCTGACAAATAAGGGGCTACTATCTTTTTCTAATCGCCCAATCCACGTTTGCAAAGTTCTAATGGGACACAGAGTTACCTCTGGACTGTAAAAAATGGCTTTTTCCTCGTAATCTCCGTATTGATTGGTCTTACTTTTTGCCAAAGAAACGATTAATCCTTCCTCCGTAAACGTTAAATCACCCACGTTTAAAGCTACTAATTCTGACCTTCTAAACGCTCCTGTGAAACCCAAGAGCAATAAAGCCTTATCCCGTAGTTTTCCATTGCTCTCTACATTGAGTTCTCGAAAGATGTTTTTTAATTCATTGATTTTAAAAGCGGGGGCTTGTTTTTGGCGAATACCCTTGGTGCGTTTTATCCCTTCCATCACGATCCGAAACATTCGATTTTGCGTAGGGGTTTCCAAATCATTTAATTGGTGCAATTTGGAAATGGCAGCCAACCTGCGGTTGATGGTTGCCCACTTGCAAGTATCCGCTAAATGGGAAACGTAAGCCGCCAGAGTTTCGGGCGAAACGGGAAAGGGAATTTGTCCGTTGATTTCACACCAAACATTAAAATCTTTCAAATCTGCTCGGTAGGCTCTTTGAGTATTGACCGCTCCTTCCAAGCCTAGCCGTCCGTATTCTTTGACTTTTTCCGTCAGGTCCACCGAAAATCCGATTTGTTGATTTTTTGAAGTGAAGGGAATGAGTTGGAAGGTATTTTCAGGTTCCATGTTGTTGAAAATTTGAGTTGGGATTACAAAGGTAATAAGTCTTGATAAGTAAGAATTATCAAAATAAAGAACTAATGAAATGTATAGAAAACATGCCCATTAAACCAGTATTTCTATCTTC